>VBAB01000657.1 GCA_005888525.1 Alphaproteobacteria bacterium | reverse complement strand
GAACCCCGATAGCCTTGCCTGTTCCGCAGGGAACATACGCGCACCCCGCGTGCTGGTAGGGTGAGTGATCGTTCGGTCCCCCCGAATGATGCAAGGCGCGCCCTCACCCTCCCCAGGCGACGCGCGCCGACTTGGCGCCTCGCACCCCCGTCGAGGCGCCTTTTCTTTTTGTGCACAGGTGTGAGTCTTGCGCGCTGAGAACAAAACGAGTACATTGTGCCTAGAGGCGAGTCGCGTTTTGCCACCATCTGCAACTCATGAAATAAGGGATTCCCGATGGAAAAGCCGTCGCTGCGTGTGGTCGAAGGGGGAAGCATGGACAAGCAGAAGGCGCTCCAGGCTGCGCTCGATCAGATCGACAAGAACTTCGGCAAGGGCTCCATCATGCGGCTCGGTGCCAACGACAAGCGCATCGAGGTGGAGGCGATGGGGCTCGACATTGCGCTCGGCATCGGCGGGTTGCCGCGCGGGCGCGTGATCGAGATTTATGGGCCGGAGTCCTCCGGCAAGACCACGCTCGCGCTGTCAGTGGTGGCGGAGGCCCAGAGAAAGGGCGGGATTTGCGCCTTTATCGACGCCGAGCACGCGCTCGACCCCGTCTATGCACGCAAGCTCGGCGTCAAGGTCGAGGACCTGCTGATCTCGCAACCCGACAACGGCGAGCAGGCGCTCGAGATCGCCGACACCCTGGTGAGCTCGTGCGCCGTCGATGTGCTGGTGATCGACTCGGTTGCTGCCCTGACCCCCAAGGCCGAGCTCGAAGGCGAGATGGGCGACATGCAGCCCGGCATGCAGGCGCGCCTGATGAGCAAGGCGCTGCGCAAGCTCACGGCGTCGATCTCGAAATCGAAGTGCATGGTGATCTTCATCAATCAGATCCGCATGAAGATCGGCATCATGTTCGGCAATCCCGAGACGACGACCGGCGGCAATGCGCTGAAATTCTACGCCTCCGTGCGCCTCGACATCCGCCGCATCGGGCAGATCAAGGAGCGCGAGGAGGTGGTGGGCAACCAGACGCGGGTGAAGGTCGTCAAGAACAAGGTGGCGCCGCCCTTCAAGCAGGTGGAATTCGACATCATGTACGGCGAGGGCATCTCCAAGACGGGAGAGCTGGTCGACCTGGGCGTGAAGGCCGGCATCGTCGAGAAGTCGGGCGCCTGGTTCTCCTTCGGCGGCGAGCGCATCGGCCAGGGGCGCGAGAACACCAAGGCGTTCCTGAAGGAGCATCCCAAGGTCGGCGCCGAGATCGAGAAGGCCGTGCGCCAGAACGCCGGGCTCATCGTCGACAAGATGCTCCAGGCGGCCCCGGAGGGTGACGAGGCGGCCGACGCCGAGACGGAGCCCGAGGACTTCGTGCCCGAGGAGCCCGAGGCCGACGCCAAGAAGGGCGCCCGCGGCAAGCGGTAGGTTGGCGCGGCGGTCCGCGCGCCCGGCAGGCGGATTACCCTGGGGATATCGGCGTTCGCGACGGGCTGCGACTCACCTATCGTCGCGGGTGTTTCTGCCATGGCGTGCGTGCGTCCTTTGCCGGATCGTGCCGCCCATGAATCTCCTTTTCCGCATCGTTTACGCCGCCCACGCCTCCGGCACCCACCACAAGCTGGCGCTCGATGCCCTCCGGCATCTGCAATGCATGGACGCCGATCTGTGGCAGCGGCTCTTTCTCGCCCACGCCAAACTCTATCTGGAGGGCTCCAAGGCGCCCGACACCGAGTTCAAGGACTTCAAGAACCACGTGCTGCATACGCGCGACGGCTACTGGGGCGGCGCGCCCGAGAAGGTGCGCAGCTGGTACCACCATCTGGTGGAGGCACTCGCACAGCAGGACTGGCCGACGGCCGTCCACTGCGCCGGCGTGCTCAGCCACTACTACACCGACCCGCTGCAGCCCCTTCACACCGCCCAGTCGGAGGCAGAGAACAACGTCCATCGCGCCATCGAATGGAGCATCTCCAAGGCCTATGACTCCCTCGCGCGGCAGGGCGAGACCGAGTTCGCCAGCATGAGCGTCGAGCTGCCGCCCGGCCCCAACTGGCTGGCTCAGCTCGTCTGCCAGGGTGCGGAGAGAGCCAATCGCTACTACGAGAAGCTGATCGCTCATTACGATATCCAGCGCGGCGTCGTCGATCCGCCGGCGGGCCTCGACCCCGTCTCGCGGCGGTTCATCGCCGAGCTGCTCCGCTATGCCGCGCTCAGCTACGCCGCCGTGCTCGATCGCGCCATCGGGGAGGCCAACGTGCACGCGCCCGATGTCGCGCTGGCGGGGACGACACTTGCTGCGGTCGCGCAGGTCCCCTTCAAGGTGATCGCGCGGCGTATCGCGGACAAGGATGAGCGGCGCCTCGTGGAGCGGATGTATGACGAGCTCCTCGCCACGGGCACGGTCGAGACGCATCTTTCCGAGGACGACCGGATGGTGCGCGATCTGCATGCCGCGGAGGTGCTGGCCAAACGGCCGCCGCAGCCTGCGGTGTCCAAGATATTTCCCTTCAAAGTGCGCGAACCGGCAGCCACGGGCGGCGCGCGCCCGCAAATTTCGGGTGACGACCGCGACGAAGCATCTGCTTCGTCCAACGTGGCGCCCTTGCACGCCTCGGCGCAGCCGCCGACGGTTGCGTCAGCGCCGCAGGCCACGGAGCAGGTCAGCCACGAAGGTGCGCCTGCGGAGCGCGTCGCGTCGCGGCCACGCCCGACATCCGGGCTGTTGGAGCAATTGGAGCGCATGACGGTCGCGCCCGTGCCGCCGCGTACGTTGTCTCCCCAGCCGCCACCCGTCCCGGCAGCGTCCGGCGAGCCACGTTTCCATCTGACGCTCGACCACGACGTCGTCGACGGTCCCACGGTCGGGCCGAAGACGGCCGAGCGCCTCTATCCGCACGGCATCAAGACGGTGAGGGATCTCATCAAGGCCGAGCCGGCTGCCCTCGCCGTGCTGCTCGACAACCGCCACATCATGCCGGAGACCATAACCGACTGGCAGGACCAGGCGCGGCTCGTGTGCACGGTGCCGGGGCTGCGGGGCACGCACGCGCAGCTGCTGGTCGGCGCCGGCTATCGCTCGGCGGAGGCGATCGCCGCGGCCGAGGCGGACAAGCTGTGTGCCGACGTGCTGGCGTTCGCCGCATCCAAGGACGGCCAGCGCGTGCTGCGCAACGGCGATCCGCCCGATATCGAGAAGATCAAGGGCTGGCTCGAAGCCGCGCAGAGCGTCAAGGCAGCGTGACCGACGCCAATCCCTCATCCAGCATGCTATAGGGATGCCGGGTCAATGGGCTCGCGCGCCGCATGACGGACATGGAGGATGACCACCTGATCCTTCACCACGGAATAGAACACCAAGTATGGATACTTCGTCATGACCAGCGAGAAACGGGAAATCGGCGAGGCTGTCTATGGTATGCATGATGTGGCGGCGCACGCGTTCGGCGCCACTCGGGCTGCGTTCGGCAATGTAGCTTCTGATTTGCCTCAGATCGTCCAGTGCCCTTTCGTCAAAGCGAAGCGTCAGGCCCATGGGCGCCGCAGCACGGCATCGACATCTGCGTCTGCTGCAAACTCGCCCTGCTCAGTACGGGCCAGAGCTTCTGTGACGACGCGCCGCTCATCCGCCGACAACAGATAGGGTTGGCTGTCATCGGCGGCGAGCTGCTCGAGCAGTTCAGCGGCGATTTCCTGCTGCGCTTCCGGCAAACGCAACACCTTACCCAGCGCGTCTTCCAGCACTTTGATCATACTGCAAAGGATATCAGCTTATGGATCGGACGTGAAGTACGGTGGTCCTGCCTCGCGCGTCACTGGCGGATGCAAGAAGGCTAGCGATCGAACGTCACCGCGGTCGTGTTGGCACCGGAGACGAGGATGCCGACGCGCTCGCCCTTGCCCGGCACATAAGCCTTGCTCAGGATCGCGGCGAGAGGCGCGGCGGCGCCGGGCTCGGCGACGATCCGCGCTGTCTCCCACAGAGCGCGCTGGGCGGACGCGATGGCCTCGTCCTCGACCAGCACAGCCGCCGCCACGTAGCGCTGGGCGATGGGAAACACCAGCTCGCCGATGCGCTTGGGCGCGAGCGAGTCGGCAGCAAGGCCTCCAGCCGGCGCATCGACGGGACGGCCGGCCGCCAGCGCCATGCTCAGCGTCGGCGCCAGCCGCGGCTCGACGCCCACCACCTTGACTTTGCCCTCGTACCAGGCGGCGATGCCGGCGATCAGGCCGCCGCCGCCGACGGCGACCAGCAGCGTATCGAGATCGAGGACTTGGCGTTCGAGCTCGAGGCCGACGGTGCCCTGGCCCTGCATGGTCTCAACCTGGTCGAACGCGTGTACGGAGAGCGCGCCCGTCTCAGCGATATAGGCCTCGCACGCGGAGAGCGCTTCGGCGTAGACCTTGCCCCCGACCGCCAGGTCGGCGCCGTAGCCGCGGATGCGCGCGATCTTGGCCGGCGAGGAGATTTCCGGCACGAAGATGCGTGCCTTGTGGCCGAGCTGCCTTGCCGCGTAGGCCACCGCCGCGCCGTGATTGCCGCCGGACGCGGCTGCAACGCCAGTGGGAGGAACCTCGCGCATCAGCAGATTGGCGAAAGCGCCGCGCGCCTTGAAGGAGCCCGAGTGCTGCGTCAGCTCGAGCTTGAGGCTCAAGGCGCCCCCAACGAGGCCGAAGTCCTGTGCCCTCACCGCGAGGACAGGCGTTTGCCTGATGTGTGGCGCTATGCGCTCGTAGGTGGCGGCGATTGCGTTTCGCGTGACGGCGCTGGTGCTGGTCATGGTCGTGGCAACCTAGAGCGAGATCATTCCTGATGAAAGTGATCCAGTCCGAAGCGATCCTGCTCCGGCGTCACTGCTCCGGCGTGAAGCCCGAGGCTTTGACGGCCGGTTCCCATAGCGCGGAATCAGCCTGCTGGATGCGCGCCAGCTCGGCCGCGGATGTGCCGGTCGGCTGCAGCCCGAAGGCCAGCAGTC
>VBAB01000656.1 GCA_005888525.1 Alphaproteobacteria bacterium | reverse complement strand
GAGAGGTCACGGGGACGTTAGGGCTTTCGCGGATCGGGTAGGGATTCTCCGCTTTCCGTGCTCGACAGGCGGCCTGCCTAGCCTGCATGATCGGGGCAAGTCCACGCCAACGGGATCGAGAGCCCATGGAGCAGCGCGCAATCGTCGACCTGCTGGGAAAGAGCGCCCTATTCGGGTCCCTTGCCGACACGGACCGGGCCGCCATCGCCGCCCGCATGCGGCGCGTCGACTTCGAGCCGGATCAGATGATCTTCTCGCGCGGCGACCCGGGCCGTGAGATCTATCTGGTGCTGGAGGGGCGCATTCGGCTGTCGATCCTCTCCAGCGACGGCCGCGAGCTGTCCTTCGCGCACGCGGGGCCCGGCAATATCTTTGGAGAGATCGCCACACTGGACGGCGGCGAGCGCACGGCCGGGGCCACCGCCATCAGCCGCGTGCAGGCCATGGCGCTGCCGCAGCGGGCGATGATGGAGCTGATCGAGAACAACCCCAAGGTGGGGTTGGCGGCGATCCGCTTCCTGTGCACGCGGCTGCGGGAGACCGATCAGCGCCTGGAGGCGATCGCGCTGCACCGCATCGAGGTGCGACTAGCCCGGCTGATGCTGTCGGCGCTGAAGCTGCAGTCGCCGGGCGCCGCGGGCAAGGATGTCGCGCTCGACCTCGGCATGTCGCAGGGCGAGCTGGCTCTGCTGATCGGCGCCAGCCGGCCCAAGGTCAATATCGCGCTCACCATGCTGCAAGACATGGGGGCGATCACCCGCGCCGGCTCCAAGCTCACTTGCGATACGGAGGTGCTGCAAAGCATCGCCGACATGGAATAGCACCAGAGCGAGATCGTTCCTGATGGAAGCACCGCGCCATTGGCGTCGCCATGGGCCGAATCGGATCGGTGGCGCCGATGGCGGGGCCGATCAGCATGGGCGCACGGCGCGAGATTACGGCAGCAGTGGCAGCGCGCTACCGATCGGCAGGTCGGAGGCAGAAGGGGCCGGTTCTCGACCAGTGATCTACCTCACTTCGCCGTTCGCTCTGAAATAGGGAAAATCTTGGTGCCCCAGGAGGGACTTGAACCCCCACGTCCTTGCGGACACTGGATTTTGAGTCCAGCGCGTCTACCGTTCCACCACTGGGGCCCCTGTCGGGGCCGTAAGGCGGGCGCATCATAGCGGGGGCCTTCCGCGGGTCAACGCGAGGCTGCGCCGCGCCTTCAATAGGACTTCGGCAGGCCCAGGGCCTTCTCGGCGATGTTGCACAAGATGAGCTCGCGCGAGACCGGGGCGATGCGCGCGATCAGCACCTCGCGCAGCAGCCTTTCCACGTGGAACTCCTTGGCGTAGCCCATGCCGCCGTGCGTCAGCACCGCCGTCTCGCACGCCGTGAAGCCCGCCTCGGCGGCCAGGTATTTGGCCGCGTTGGCCTCGATGCCGCAGGGCTCGCCGGCGTCGCAGAGAGCTGCCGCCTTCAGCATCATGAGGTTGGCGGCCTCGAGCTCCATCCAGGATCTGGCGAGGGGGTGCTGGATCGCCTGGTTCTGGCCGATCGGCCGGCCGAACACGACGCGCTCCTTGGCGTAGCGGGCGGCACGGGCCAGCGCGGCCCGGCCGATGCCCACCGCCTCGGCTGCAATCAGGATGCGCTCCGGGTTCATGCCGTGCAGGATGTACTCGAAGCCCTTGCCTTCCTCGCCGATGCGATCCTCCAGGGGCACCGGCAGGCCGTCGAAGAAGAGCTGGTTGGAGTCGACTGCCTTGCGGCCCATCTTGTCGATGACGCGCGCCTCCACGTATTTGCGGTCGAGCGCCGTGTAGAAGAGGCTCAAGCCCTCGGTGCGCTTCTTGATCTCCTCGACCGGCGTGGTGCGGGCGAGCAGCAGCACACGTTCGGCCACCTGCGCGGTGGAGATCCAGATCTTCTGGCCGTGCACGGCGTAGCCGTTGCCGTGGCGCACGGCGCGCGTCTGCAGCTTGGTGGTGTCGAGGCCGGTATTGGGCTCGGTGACGGCAAAGCACGCCTTTTCCGTGCCGGCGATAAGCGGCGGCAGGAAGCGGCGCTTCTGCTCCTCGGTGGCGAACACCACGACCGGGTTGAGCCCGAAGATGTTCATGTGCACGGCCGACGCGCCGGAGAAGGCTGCGCCCGACTCGGCGACTGCCTGCATCATGACGGCGGCTTCGGTGATGCCGAGCCCGGAGCCACCGTAAGCCTCCGGCATGGCGATGCCGAGCCAGCCGGCCTCGGCCAGCGCCTTGTGGAACTCGTGCGGGAAGGCGCCATCGGTGTCGCGGGCGAGCCAGTAGTCGTCGGGAAAGCGCGCGCAGACCTTGAGGATCGCCTCGCGGATCTCCTGCTGGGAGGGTGTGAGCGAGAGGCCCATGGCTATCTTCCCGACTTGTCGGCTCCCACGACGCCCACCTTCGTCAGCTCGGCGATCTCGGCGGGCGCGAAGCCCCAGTCCCTGAGGACTGCCTCGCTGTCGGCGCCGCGCCCACGCGCTGGTGGCCCCATCTCGCAGGCGGTGCGGGAGAAGCGCGGTGCCGGGCCCGGCTGCAGCACGCCGTCGCGCCGCACGAAGGTTGCGCGCGCCACGTTGTGGGGATGGCTCTCCACCTCGCCAAGAGCTAGCACGGGGGCGACGCAGGCGTCGCTGCCTTCGAATACGCGCTCCCACTCATCGCGCGTCTTGGAGGCGATCGCCGCGGCGAAGCGCTCCCGCAGAATGGGCCAGCCCTTGCGATCGTGCTGCTTGGGCAGCCCGGCCGAGGCCAACCCCAGCTTCTCGACCAGCTCCTCGTAGAAGCGCTTCTCGATGGCGCCGACCGACAGCCATTTGCCGTCCCTGGTCTTGTACACGTCATACCAGGGCGCGCCCGAATCGACGAAGTTGACGCCGCGCTCGTCGGCCCACGAGCCCTGCGAATAGAGGCCGTAGATGCCTGCCAACAGATAGGCGGCGCCATCGACCATGGCGGCGTCCACCACCTGGCCCTTGCCGGACTTCTGCGCCTCCAGCAGGCCGCACAGCACGCCGAAGGCGAGGAACATGCCGCCGCCGCCGAAGTCGCCCACCAGGTTCAGGGGCGGCACCGGCCCCTCACCCTTGCGGCCGATGGCATGCAGGGCGCCCGCGAGCGCGATGTAGTTGATGTCGTGGCCGGCGGCCTGCGCCAGCGGCCCGTCTTGGCCGAAGCCGGTCATGCGGCCGAAGACGAGCTTAGGGTTGATCTTCAGAAGCTCTTCGGGTCCGAGCCCGAGACGCTCCATGACGCCGGGTCGGAAGCCCTCGATCAGGGCGTCGGCCTTGGCCGCGAGCTGCTTGACGACGGCGCGCCCCGCCTCGGCCTTGACGTCGAGGGCGAGCGAGCGACGGCCTCGGTGCAGCACGTCGAACTTCGGCTCGCGACCCGGAAGGCCCAAATCGGCCGCCTCGCGACGGTCAACGCGGATCACCTCGGCACCCATGTCGGCCAGGAGCGTGGCCGCGAACGGCGCCGGGCCGATGCCTGCCATCTCGATGATGCGAAACCCGGCGAGCGGACCCATCGTGGTTACCTTTCCGTTTCGTTGCGCGTGGTCGCCGCACGTCCCGCGGCTTGGCTGGCGCTGCTGAGGCGATGATTGCCGCTTTCTGCGGCGGTGGTAAGCGTTTTTCAATGCCCGCGTGCTTGATGACGGATACAGGCGTCAACGATAAACGGGCGTGCGTCAAGCGTGTCTCAACTCCGAGCCCTGCCGGGTCGCGTGCGAACCTGGCTACGAGCATGGACGAGCAATGGCGGCTTGCGTGGGGTACCCGCCCCTCGCGAGGAGCAAGCCAATACGCGCAATCTGTCGCCTGAGTTCGAGCGCTTCATGCACATCGGTGAGCGCCTGGAGCGGGGGCTCGAGGCGCTGAAGGACATCCAATGGGAGATCCGCGAGAACGAAGCCCGT
>VBAB01000655.1 GCA_005888525.1 Alphaproteobacteria bacterium | reverse complement strand
ACGGTCTAGGTGATGTGGCGCAGATCGAGAAAGTTCGCACCGAGTTAGCTTCCGACAGCGGGGTGCGCGTGGGCTACAGCGCGGCCGATATGACTAGCCCATCCGATATTGCGGGCATGATCGAGTTGGCCACGCACGAGTTCGGCAGCGTCGATATCCTAGTGAACAACGCCGGTATCCAGCACACCGCGTCGGTCCAGGAATTTCCGCTGGATCGCTGGAATGCGGTCATTGCCATCAATTTGACGGCAGCCTTTCTGGCGATCCGGGCCGCGCTGAGCCAGATGCTCAGGCGGGACTGGGGCCGCATCATCAACATTGCCTCCACGCACGGGCTCGTTGCCTCTGTTCACAAGGCCGCCTACGTGGCGGCAAAGCACGGAATTATCGGTTTGACGAAGGTCGTGGCGCTGGAGACCGCAACGACCGGTGTCACTTGCAATGCGGTCTGCCCGGGCTGGGTGCTGACCCCCCTCGTCATGAAGCAGATCGATGATCTGGCGGCGCGCGAAAATCTGACGGCGAACGATGCAAGAATGAGGCTGCTTGCCGACAAGCAACCATCCCGTGAATTTGCAACGCCCGAGCAGATCGCTGCGGCTGCAGTCTTCCTGTGCTCCGATGCGGCGGCGCAAATCCGGGGCATCGCATTGCCCGTCGACGGCGGTTGGACCGCGCAGTAGAGGACGCGAGATAGGGCCATGCAGGCGATTTCCGTCGAAGAGGCCATCGACATGATCCCGCATGGCGCGAGCCTCATGATCGGTGGCTTCATGGGCGTCGGAACTCCCGAGCGCCTCATCGACGAGCTCGTGCGTCAGGGCAAGCGCAATTTGGTCGTCATCGCCAATGACGCCGCGACACCGGGGAGAGGCATCGGGAAACTGATCGCCGCCGGCTTGGTCGCCAAGGTAGTCGCCAGCCACATCGGCCTCAATCCGGAGGCGCAGCGGCAAATGATCGCCGGCAAGATCGGCGTAGACTTGGTGCCACAGGGGACGCTCATCGAGCGCATCCGGGCCGGGGGCTTCGGTCTGGGCGGGGTACTCACAGCAACGGGTTTGGGCACGGTCGCCGAAGAGGGAAAGCGGCGAATTGAGGTTGCTGGGAAAAGCTATCTCGTCGAGATCGCATTGCGCTCGGAGTTCGCGCTGGTACACGCATTCCTTGCCGACCAGATCGGCAATCTGTCCTACGCGCTCACGGCGCGCAACTACAATCCGGTGATCGCAATGGCCGCCGACACGGTCATCGCGACGGCCGAGCACATCGTGCCGGTGGGCGTAATCGCACCCGATCACGTGATCACTCCGGCACCGGTTGTCGATTATTTGGTGCGCAACACATGAACCCCCTCGACGCACAAAATATCATCGCCAAGCGGATTGCGCGGGAGCTCCGCCCCGGGATGCTCGTGAACCTCGGCATTGGTATCCCGACCTTGGTCGCGAACTATGTTCCCAATAACATGGGGGTCTATTTTCAGTCGGAGAACGGACTGATAGGTACCGGGCCCGTTCCTGATGAGGGCATGGCCCACCCGACGCTCACAGACGCGGGCGGACGGCCGGTGAGCGCATTACCTGGTGCTTGCACCTTCGACAGCGCGATGTCGTTTGGGCTGATTCGAGGAGGCCATGTCGACGTGACAGTCCTTGGCGGCCTCCAGGTCGATGCGCAAGGACGCCTCGCCAACTGGATGATTCCGGGAAAAACCGTTCCGGGAATGGGCGGTGCCATGGACCTGGTCACGGGTGCGAAGCGGGTCATCGTGGCGATGCAGCACACGGCCAAAGGGAAGCCGAAGATCGTGCCGACGTGTACGCTGCCTTTGACTGCGGCAAAACCGGTGAACTTGGTCGTGACCGAAATGGCGGTGATTGAATTTAGAGGTGGCCGCGCAATCCTTCTCGAGACTGCGCCGGAGGTGTCGGTTGCCGAGGTTCTGGCGGCCACCCCGATCAGCTTGGAGGTCAACGATCACGTCCCGAAGATGGCCCTGTAACTCCTATGCAGCGCCGAAGATACCGCGGAGCAAGACGGTTGGAGCTGTTCCAAGTGCGGAAATACGCGAGCGCCAGGAACGACATCTCCACCGATCCCGCTTGCCGAACCTTCGTTTACCGCTGGCGGCAACATTGGCAATTGGATCTGATCTCATGACCCAAAAAGCGGCAGCCGCGGTGGTCAACGCAGGAGCACAATCAAAGACATTTCCGCCGCTGGACCCGGACACTTTCGGGCCGCAGCTCGTATGGTTTGCGCTTACGTTCGGCCTACTCTTTCTTCTCGTGCAAAGAGTTATCTTGCCGCGCATCGACGAGGTAATGAAAGGGCGCCGCGATCGAATCTCAGCCGACGAGAACCGCGCCGAGGAGCTGAAAGGCGACACGCAAAGCGCTCTTGCCGATCATGAGCGCGCAATTGCCGAGGCCAAGGCCGACGCGGCCGCCATCACCGAAAGCATGCGGCAAGAGCTTCTGCGCGAGCTCGATCGGGAAAGCAGCGGGCACGAAGCCGAGATTGCCGCGAAGCTGGTCGAGGCCGACAAGCGCATCGCGGCGAGTAAAGCCAAGGCGATCGCGGCTATCCACGACGTGGCGCCGGATATCGCAAATGCGGTCGTCGCGAGGCTCACCGGCATCATGGTAACCGAGGCGGATTTGCGGCGGGCGCTGCCATCTGCGGCCGAGTAAGGCACCCGATGCCCGTCCTCGCCATCGACCAGCTGCACCGCCT
>VBAB01000654.1 GCA_005888525.1 Alphaproteobacteria bacterium | reverse complement strand
GCCGGCGACGAACAATCCCCATGACGCCATCGTGAAAGGATTCCGGAGAACCGTCTTGACTGAGGTGACGATTGCTACGGCCGCTCCCACGTGGCGATCGAGCAATAGCGGGAACGACACCACGCTCAGCACAAAAGCCAGCACGGCGAATAGGAAGCCGACGGCGTTGCCGACGATGATGAGGTTCTGGCCTTCTGGCGTCGTAAGCACATTGCGGGCGAAGGTGATCGGCGTTGTCGGCGCTTCATCACCGAAATTCGCGACGTAGATAGCGTTAGCGACATAGCGTTAGCGACTGCAAGCCAAATGGCGAAGATTACGAGCAGTAGGACACCGACTGCTGCGATCGCCCAGATGGAGGGTGAGTGGATGACATCGAACGCATGCTTCCAGGACGTGTCCAGTCCCTGTTCGCGGCGCCGACTTAACTCGTAGAGGCCGATCGCAGCAAATGGACCTATGAGGGCGAACCTAGCGGCAAGTGGGTAGAGGAGGGGAACGACGTTATATCCAAACGTCGCGCTGCCGAGCGCGATACCAACGACGGGGTAGATGAGGCTGAGGAATATGACGTGCGTTGGCATCGCCCAGAAGTCTTCCAGACCCTTTGCTAACGCGTCCCTGAGATCCGTCAGTCCGATCGAGCGCACGACTGGGAGTTCCTGCGTCGGCTCTATAGGTAGAATGATATCTGCGTGTTCCATGGACCTACCTATTCCTTTGCAACGTCAGGTAAATGCCAACGCGATTATTGCCAGCAACAACAGGAAGCTCAAGGTTACTCCGAGCATGGCAATGAATTTTTCGGCGCTGGTTCGATCGATTTGCATGGCGGGCTCCCTACTTCTGCAGGCGCACCTCCGCGCCATACCAACTACGCATTTGGTAAGAGGTTCCAGTTCCAAAAAAATATGGTCCGCGGCTTATGAGGGTGGCAGGCGCGGGTCCTATGATTGGCGCGTGAGGGAACGCAGGTGGGGGAACCTGCTGCGCCAGCTATCAAGCGCCTCTCGCTCAGGCCGTGGCGGCGGCGTTTGTCGTTGCCAACTTGTCGGCCAGCGCTTCGAGCCAGGCGCGGACCTCGGCAACACCATCGAAATCCGCGGCCTCGGCGGTGAAATGCTCGCCCGCCACGCGCAAGCCGAGGCCGCCGAGGCGCTCGGCCGCCAGGAACGCAGATTCATCCCCCACGTCGTCGCCGATCATCACGGGGCGACGCCCCTTGAACAGCGGTTGCGTGGCAATCTGGAGCAGCGCCGTACCCTTCGAGTAGCCGCGGGGCACGGCTTCCAGCACCTTGCGGCCCTCGCGCAGCACCAGGTCGTAGGACGAGGCGGCAATAATCGCCGCCAGCTCGGATTCCAGCGCCCGCCGGGCCAGGGGCGCATTGCGGTAGTGCACGGCCACGCCGCAACCCTTCTGCTCCACCAGGATGCCGGCGGCGAGGTGCGCGATATTGTTCATCGCTTGCACGACTTCGGCTGGGATCGGCGGCGCCAGCGTGGCGATTGCAGCGCCGCGCGCGCAGCGCAGCTCCGTGCCGTGCACGCCCGAGGCAATCAGCTCGAGCGGAGAGAACAGACGATCCGCGTCGGCGATGCGCCGGCCGGTGAGCACCGCCGCTGCCCCGCCGAGGCCGCGAACCACGCCCTCGAGCAGCGCCACGAGGCCCGCGGGCACGCTGACCGCATCGGGGGTCGGCGCCACACCCAGCAGGGTACCGTCGATATCGATGAAAAGGGCGCATCGCTCGGGACTCGCCAACACGGCGCGCGCCCGTTCCCCCACCCTCGTTCGCTTGTCGTGCATTGCGACTACGCTCTTGGCAGGAGAATGCGAAATTTGTGCGACGTCCGACCCTAGTGCGACCATATGCGCACCTCGAGCGTGGGCTTTGCCTCGGCGAGGCGCCTGTCGATCTCCTCGCGCGACAGTAGGCCTGTCTGGGTGTCGACATGGCCGACAACCGACCCGGCGTTGATGGCGGCGGCGCGCAACGCCTCCTCGGCAGGCCTGCCCATGGCCACATAGGCGGTGAAAGTGGCGTTGAAAGCGTCGCCGGCACCCGCCGTTCCCGCCACCTTGGTCTTCAGGACAGGGCAGTACATGATCGCATCCTTGGTGCCGAGGAAGGCGCCGTGGCGGCCATCGGTGACCACGACGTAGCGAGGGCCCAACCGGCGCAGGGCGGCGAAGAAGCCGACCAGGCTCATCTCGTGGCCGCCGCTGGCAAAGCCGCGCACGGCAAGCCTTGGCAGCTGCTCGCCCGGCTTCAAGCCGAGGGCCTTGCCGCCTTCGCCGAAGCGGGCGACGAGACCCGGCACCAGCAGGTCGGCCTCGATGCGATTGACGGCCAGAATGTCCATCCGCGCCAGCGAGTCCAGGAAAGCGCCGCCGCGCGAGGACAGCTGGCGCACGCGCGGATTCGTCGCCACCAGCGCGCGTTGCGCCTTGGCGAGCTCGACGATGGCCGGGAAGGCATCCGCCGATTCGTTGCTGAGGGAGGAGACGTAGACGACATCGGCGGCAAACGCCTCCTTGCGCAGATCCGCCTCCGCCAGCAGCGTATTGGCGCCGCGGAAGGTGAAAATGGCGGCGTTGCGGTCGTGCGAGGACACCAGCACCGAGGCACCCGTCGGCGCCCGGCCGTCGCGCATGGCCCAGCGCGACGACACGCCCTCCTCCAGCAGGCGGGACAGCACCGTCTCGGCCCGCGCATCCTTGCCGAGCTTGACCAGAGTCGCCACGTCCAGGCCCAGCCGCGCCATCGCCACCGCGACATTGACCGCCCCGCCGCCGACATGGGTGGAAATCTCCAGCGCCTCGATCTTGCTGCCCTCCTCCAGCAGCAGGAACGAGCTGTCGGCGTTCAGCATGCTCATGCGCTCGATGCGATCGCTGCCGATGATGGCGATGGTATCGATCATGGCGCCGCCGACGGTCAAAGCCTTCATGGCGCCCCCGCAGCTTGTGACGTCGGCGCGCCAGCATCGTCGCGGAACAGCTCGTCGAGGTCCGGCTCCCACAGCCGCAGGCCTCCGGTGAGCCCGGCCGTGTTGGAGACGACGCGCACGTGCGGGGGCAGCTCGACCGCGAGCTTGCGGGCGTTGCCGCCCCCGATGTAGAGCACGTTGCAATTGGTCAGACCGGTCACGGTGTCGATCACCTTGCGCACGCGCTTGTTCCAGCGCTCCGGCCCTTTCCTGGCCAGCGCTGCCTGACCGATGTAGCGATCGTAAGTTCTGCCCCGGCGGGCACGGTGCTGGCCGAGCTCGAGATGCAGGAGCAAGCGACGATTGCGAAAGAGCGCGCAGCCGATCCCCGTCCCCAGCGTCAGCACGCACTCTAGCCCGTGGCCCGCGACCACGCCCAGGCCCTGCACGGCTGCGTCGTTGAGGATGCGCACCGGCGCGCCGAAGCGTTGCGACAGCGCGCCGGCCAGCTCGAAGCCGGCCTAGTGATGAG
>VBAB01000653.1 GCA_005888525.1 Alphaproteobacteria bacterium | reverse complement strand
TTGAGGCCGACGCAGATGATCTTGCCGGAGGGGCTGATCGGCAGCGCCGGCTTCACGGCATCGAGCGCCAGCCTGGCGGAGGCCTGTGCCGTGGATGCCGCCGTCTTTACCGCCGCCATTGCGCTCGAAGGGGCGGCAATCAGGCTTTTTAGGTCCTTCGGCAGCGACGCATCGGCCACCGAGAGGTCGATCACCGATTTACCATCGACCAGCCCCAGTGCCGTCCCCTTGCCCTTCTCGAACATCATCAGCTTCATGGGTCGCCTCTCCTTGCCCTGGACGACTGCGATTGCACCTGGCGAATGCTCCCGCCTGTCATACCGGGGCTTGTCCCCGGTATCCAGCCATCCACGAGCGCCGGAGCATGCGGCACAATGGATCCCGGCGACAAGCACCGGGATGACTCGTTAGCTGCGCTGGGCCGCAGCCTCGTCGGCGCGGATCTGGGCGATCGAGCGCTCGCGGTGCTTCAGCCACCAGCCGTACTGCACGGGCCAGTCGTCCATGGCGTCGAAGGCCTTTCGCCCCAGCGTGATCTCGGCCATCTGCGGCCAGCATGGATTGACCAGCGCCTCCCGCGCGATGGCGATCAGGTCGGCCTGGCCCTTCTGCAGGATGGACTCGGCGAAGTGAGGATCGATGATGAGGCCGACCGCCATCGACATGATGCCGGCCTCTCGGCGCACGCGCTCGGCATAGGGCACCTGGAAGCCCCAGCTGCGCTTGACGCGCGCCGCCGTCGCCGAGCCGTACAGGCCGCCGGAGGAGCAGTCGATCACGTCGATGCCGCGCCGCTCGAGCTCCTTCGCATAGGCAACCGTGTCGTCCATGGTCCAGCCGCCATCGAGGCCGTCGACGGCGGAGACGCGCAGGAACAGCGGCTTGTCCTTCGGCCATGCGGCGCGCACCGCCTCCGCCACCTCCAGCGGAAAACGCGTGCGGCCGGCGAAGTCGCCGCCGTAGGCGTCGTTGCGCTTGTTCGACAAGGGCGACAGGAACTGGTGCATCAGATAGCCGTGGGCATTGTGGATCTCGAGGACCTCGAAGCCGGCTTCCAGCGAGCGCTTGGCGGCATCCACCCAGTGGCCCTTTAGGGCGACGAGATCGGAGACGGAGAGCTGCCGCGGCACGATATGGCCGGGCACCATCGGCTCCGCCGTCGGCGCGACGGTGTCCCAGGTCTTCTCGCCGCGCGCGAGGTCCTCTGAGGTCAGCGCGCCGTTGCCGTACCAGGGCCGCTGCATGGAGCCCTTGCGCCCTGCGTGCGCGATCTGGATGCCGGGCACCACCTTGTGCGCCTTCATGAACTCGGCGATGCGCTTCAGCGGCGGGACATGCGCGGTCGACCAGATTCCGAGATCGCCGTTGGTGATGCGGCCCTGGTCCGTCACCGCGGTGGCCTCGACGAAGACGCACCCAGCCCCGCCCAGCACCAGCCGGCCCCAATGCGCGAAGTGGAAGTCCTGGGCGACGCCGTCGACGGCCGAATAGGTGGCCATGGGCGCGATGACGACGCGGTTCTTGAGGGTCACGCCGCGGATGGTGATGGGTGTGAAGAGCAACGGCTTGGTCATGGGCAAATGCGGCCTCGTTGGCGTGCGGCGTTCGCGGCGGAATGCCGAGCGCAGCAGCTCGCACGCCGCGCTGTCAAGCATCGCGATTTCCCTCACTGGACTTGAGGCGGGAAACGCGACAATCTGCCCAACAAGAACAGGCACGAATGCCTGCCGAAAACGGCGCCCGTCAGCCAGGGGGAAGCATGCACCGTCGTCACGTCCTTGCCGCGGCCCTGTCCGCGGCCGGCGTTGCCCTATGCGCGCCCGCGGCGGCGTTGGCGCAGGGATACCCGGAAAAACCTGTTACGCTGGTGGTGCCGTGGCCGGCCGGCGGGTCGACCGACATTGCCATGCGCACGATCGCCGAGGCCGCCTCCAAGCACCTGGGACAGCCCCTCGTCGTCGACAACAAGCCAGGTGCCACGGGCACGCTCGGGCCCGCAGTCATGGCGGCCAACGCCAAGCCCGACGGCTACACCATCGCGCAGATGCCGATCAGCGTGATGCGCTTGCCGCTGATGCAGAAGACGGCCTGGGATGCGCTGAAGGATTTCACCTACATCGTGCACCTGACCGGCTACACCTTCGGCGTCACCACCAAGGCGGACAATCAATTCAAGACTTGGGCCGACGTGGTCGAATACGCCAAGGCCAATCCGGGCAAGGTGACCTACGGGACGCCGGGCGCCGGCTCGTCCCTGCACATCGGCATGGAGCAGATCGCCGCCAAGGCCGGCATCAAGCTCACGCACGTGCCGTTCAAGGGCGGCGCGGAGACCAATGCTGCCGTGCTCGGTGGTCACACGACGCTGCAGGCCGACTCGACCGGCTGGAGGCCGCTGGTTGACGCCGGCCAGCTGCGGCTGTTGGCCATCTGGACGGCCGAGCGCAGCAAGAACTGGCCGGACGCCCCCACGCTCAAGGAGCTGAGTTATCCCTTCGTGTTCGACTCGCCGTTCGGCGTGGCGGGGCCCAAGGGCATGGATCCAGCCGTGGTGCAGAAGCTGCACGATGCCTTCAAGAAGGCGATCGAGGACAAGGCGGTGATCGAGGCGATGGCCAGATACGACATGGTGCCGCGCTATCTCGACACCGCCGGCTACCGCAAGCTCGTCGGCGAGATCATCGAGAGCGAGAAAGCCG
>VBAB01000652.1 GCA_005888525.1 Alphaproteobacteria bacterium | reverse complement strand
GCCCGACATCACCACGCGGCCGGTCTCGAGCACGTAGGCGTGATCGGCAAGCTCCAGCGCCAGCGCCGCGTTCTGCTCGACCAGCAGCATGCTCACCTTGGCCTCGCCGTTGATGCGGCGCATGATGCGGAAGATCTCCTGCACGATCAGCGGCGCGAGCCCGAACGAGGGCTCGTCCAGCAGCATCAGGCGCGGGCCCAGCATCAGCGCGCGGCTGATCGCCAGCATCTGCTGCTCGCCGCCCGACAGCGTGCCGGCCTGCTGGGCGAGACGTGCCTTGAGAATGGGGAAGTATTCGTACACCATCTCGCGGTCGCGCTCGACGGCGGCCTTGTTGGAGCGCGTGTAGGCGGCAACGCGCAAATTCTCGTCCACGCTCAGGTTGGTGAAGGTGCCGCGACCCTCCGGCACGTGGCCGACGCCCAGACGCACGATCTCCTCGGTCGCCTTGCCGGCGATCGGCCGGCCGTCGAATTTGATGGCGCCCTCGGTGTGCACCATGTTGCAGATGGCGCGCAGCGTCGTGGTCTTGCCGGCGCCGTTGGCGCCCAGGACCGTGGTGATGCCACCGGCGTCGAGCGAGAAGCTCACATCGTGCAGGGCCTGCGTCTGGCCGTAGTAGGCCTTGAGACCTTCGACCTCGAGCAGCGCCGCCACCTAGGCCTCCGTTCCCAAATAGGCGCGGATCACGTCCGCGTTGCGCTGCACCTCAGCCGGCGTGCCCTCGGCGATCTTGCGGCCGAAGTCGATGGCGACGACCTGGTCGGACACCGACATGACCAGGCTCATGTGGTGCTCGACCAGCAGCACCGTCACATGCTGCGTCTCGCGCACGCGACGGATCTGCCCGCGCAGCACGTCGACCTCGTCGTGGTTGAGCCCGGCTGCCGGCTCGTCGAGCAGCAACAGCTTGGGATTGCCGGCGAGCGCGCGGGCGAGCTCGACGCGCTTGCGCACCGGGAAGGGCAGCCCCCCGGCGGGCAGGCGTGCATGGGCTTGCAGGTCCATGAACGCCGCGAGCTCCTCGGCCCGTTCGGTGATGTGTCGCTCCTCGGGCTCCGATTTCGGCAGGCGGAGCGCGTTGCTGATGAAGCCCGACGTGGTGCGGCTGTGACAGCCGACCTTGATGTTGTCCAGCACCGACATGCGGTCGAACAGCGCCACGTTCTGAAACGTCCGGCCGATGCCGAGCTGCGGGATGGCATGGCGGGGGCTGCGCAGAATCGACCGGCCCTCGAACAGGATGTCGCCGTCGTCGGGCACATAGAGGCGCGAAAGGCAGTTGAAGAGCGTGGTCTTGCCCGCGCCGTTGGGACCGATGAGGCCGGCAATCTCGCCCGGCGCCACATCGAAGGAGACGCCGTCCAGAGCCACGATGCCGCCGAAACGGACCGATACGGCACGCACGCTCAGCAGCGAGTCGGCGGTGCTGGTGGCGGTGCGCAATGCCGCTTGCGCTACCATGACGGACGCAACGCTCCCTGTATCCCTGTTATCGTTGTGGGCGGGCTGCACACCGCCTGTCCGATTGTCGGACCGATACCATAATGGAACGCGTCGGTGGCGGTCCAGGGGGAATCTGTCTTGGCGGTTCCCCCACGATAAACGGCCGGCGCGCCATTGCTCGCCGGCCCGGTTCGTTCGCTCAATTTGCAATCGTCAGCCGCGACCGTCGCAGGGCCTGGCTACCGCCCGGCAATGCCACCTGCGGCCCGGCTCGCCCTTCTTGCAGTCGACGTTTTTGTCCGTGGCTACGGCCCAGCGCGTATACGTGCTGCCGTAGCGCGCCCGCACGGCCGAGCGCCACTTGGATCGGGCCGAGATCTCGGTGAGCGTCTGCAACGGGCCGTGTGCCATCTCCCCGCGGACGATGCTGCCGCGACATCTGGCGCTGGCCGGCGTCGCATCGAGGATCGCCGCGGCGCCGAACAGAGCGACCGCAGCGGCGGCCGCGAAAGCGAAATTCTTGAATGCCATTTCGTTCTCCCTTGCGTGCCTGAACAGACATGTTCCGCCCGCGACTGCCTGTTTGCCGGAGCGGCACGGAAATGATCAGCGCTAACTGACCCCTATCCTCCCCGGCGCGAACGTAGCCGCATTGGGCTTTCGTTGGCAACGGCGCGGCTGGCGCCGCAGCGCCCCTTCTGCCGCAACTTGCCTGATCTTGCGGCCCCCTGCGCATGGGCTGAGCCGGCCGGTTGCTCCGCGAGGCCCCGCCGTGGATGATGCGGCCCGCTCGACAACGACGGGCCTCGCGGGAAGGCTCACTTCAGTCTCACGTTGCATTTGCGAGTAGGTGATTGCTCCAGCGCACAGGGACCAGCGCACCGGGATGAGTGGCGAACGCATCGAGCCGGCGCCGACCGAGGTCGCCGCGCGCGGATTTTTCCGCGATCTGACGGTCGCCAGCATCGCCAGCGGCCTGGTCGCGTTCCTGTTCGCTGCCAGCGGACCCGTGGTCGTGATCCTGGCGACCGGCACCAAGGGCGGGCTGAGCGAGGCCGACCTGGCGTCGTGGCTGTTCGGCGCGTTTTTCATCAACGGGCTCATCAGCATCGCCTTCTGCTTCGCGTATCGCCAGCCGCTGGCGTTCTTCTGGACCATCCCCGGCACCGTTCTCGTCGGTCCGGCGCTGGGCCACCTCACCTTGGGCGAGGTGATCGCTGCCTTCATCGCCACCGGTGTCCTGATGCTGGTGTTGGGTGCGACCGGGTGGGTGCGCCGCGCCATGCAGGCGTTCCCGATGCCGATCGTGATGGGCATGGTGGCGGGCGTATTCCTGCAGTTCGGACTCGACTGGGTGCGCGCATTCCAGAGCGATCCGGTGATCGCTATGGCCATGACGGCGGCGTTCCTGCTGGCCGGCGCCGCTCCGGCCGCGGTCTCCGGCCGCCTGCCGCCGCTGATCGTGGCGCTTATCGCCGGCGCCGGCGTCATCGCCGCCAACGGCACGTTCGCGCCCGGTCTCGACCAAGTGCCGCTGCTTGCGGAGCCGCGACTGCACCTGCCGGAGCTCTCGTGGACCGCCCTTGTCGAGCTGGTGGTGCTGGTGCAGAACGGGCAGGGCATCGCGGTGCTGACAGCCGCGGGCCACACGCCGCCGATCAACGCCATCGCGGTCGCCTGCGGCGCCGGCTCCATCGTCTGCGCCTTCGTCGGATGCGTGTCGACGTGCCTGACGGGGCCCGTCAACGCCATCATCTCCTCGGGCAGCCGCAAGCATTCGCAGTACACGGCCGGCATCATCGTCGGCGCTCTCGCGCTGGGCTTCGGTGCGCTGTCGCCGCTGTTCACGCGGCTGCTGCTGGCGGCGCCGCCGGCTTTCATCGCCACGCTGGCGGGGCTCGCCATGCTGCGCGTTTTGCAGAGCGCCTTCGCCATCGGCTTCCAGGGCCGCTGCGCGCTGGGCGCGCTGGTGACGTTCCTGGTGACGGTCGCCGGCATCCCGATCCTCAACATCGGCGCGCCGTTCTGGGCCCTGATCGCGGGGGCGGCCGTATCGCTGGTGATGGAGCGCGACGATTGGCGGGAGCG
>VBAB01000668.1 GCA_005888525.1 Alphaproteobacteria bacterium | reverse complement strand
CAGCCCGGCGAAAATAAGGGCCAGCATCAACAGCTCGGTGATCTCAAAGGCGCCGCGCAAGGGCCAATTGAAGATGTAGCGGCCGATCACGTCGGCCGTCGTCAGCATCATCAGGCCGAACAGCAGCACCGCGGCAGCGGCTCCGAGCACGCGATCGAGCCAGGCTCCAGCCTCGAAGCGGTTCGATGCCACGGTGAGCCCGTCAGTTGCCGGCCGCGACGCGCTTCACCTCTTCCCGGAACTCGGCAAGCACCTTGGCCCCGTCGACGCCCTTGGCGGTGGCGGATTGCACCCACTTCTCTTCGATGACCTTTGCTCTTTCCTGCACGCCCTTGATGAGCTCGGGGGAGGCTTCGGTGATCTGGATACCGACCCTCTTCATCTCCTCCAGCGCCGCGCGGTCGGCGGCATCCCAAGCCTTGCCGGCCAGTCGCGCCAGCGCTTCGCCCGAGACCGAGGTGATGGCATCCTGATCCTGCTTGGACAGCTTGCTCCACTTGTCCTCGTTCATGAAGAAGCCGAACGCGGAGCCGTAGAAGCCGCCCGGAAAGAGAGTGGCGTACTTGACGACCGAGCCGAGCTTGAAGGAGTTGATCGACTCGAGCGGGAAAAACGTGCCGTCGGCGACGCCGGAGCTCAGCAGCTCGTAGGATTCGGGTGCCGGCTTGACGAAGGCCGAGGCGCCGAGCGCACGCGCCATTTCCTCGGAGATGCCGCCGCCGGAGCGGATCTTCATGCCGGCAAGGTCCTCCACCTTGGTGATCGGGCGCTTGGTGTTGAACATCTGCCCCGGCCCGTGCGTGAAGACGGCGAGCAGCTTGACGCCCTTGTACTCGCCGACCTGGTTCAGATACTTCCAATGGATGCGCGAGTAGGCGACGGAATTGATCTCACCCGTGGCGCCGCCACCCGGCAGCTCGGGCAACAGAGGCAGCACGTGGCGGGCCGGCGTGTAGCTGGCCGTAACGTAGGACACATCCACGAGTCCGTCCTTGACGGCGTCGAAGGTGCCGGGAGGCGCCGACGGGGCCTTGGGCAGCATCTGGAATTTGACGCGGCCGTCCGTCGCCGTCTCCACCTGCTGGGCCCAGACGGACAGCACATCCTTGGTCAGAAGGTGCGACGGCGACACCCAGCTCGACATGGTCATCGTCGTCTGGGCCGTGACGGCATTCGGCCAGGCGGCGAGCAGGGCACCCGCGCCAAAAAGCGCAACGGCAGTGAAACGGAGCATTGAACTCTCCCGACAATTTCTTCGGGCTCATCGGGCCATCATGCCTGGGCACCGTCAAGCCCTATTCGAGGCCGGTTGGCAAAAAGCCTTGCAGATCCCAGTGCGAACTTTGGCGGCCTGTGCGAGCATTGCGGTTGGATCGGCTCGAGGCACTGCAAACTTCACGAGGACAGCGGAGGAAGGGATGCAAATCTCATTCAAGGGCAAGCGCGTGGTAGTCGCCGGGGGCAGCCGGGGAATCGGCCGCTCGATCGCGTTGGCGTTCGCCGACGCGGGCGCTGCGGTCTCGATCTGCGCGCGCGGTCCTGCAGCGCTCGATAAGACATCGGCCGAGATCATGGGGCGCGGTGTCAAGGCACACGCGGGC
>VBAB01000667.1 GCA_005888525.1 Alphaproteobacteria bacterium | reverse complement strand
CGGCGACAGCCGGTCTCTGCGGACAGACAGACGTTCAGGCGACCTCTTTGGTACGGCGAGTTCGTGCCAAAAGCTGCCGTTAGCGGATCAATCAGCTATCACGAGCCGATATCCCGCGTCATATTCATCAAGGTCGAGCAATTTCGCGTATCGGCGCTCCCACTCGCCGGTTTCAATATCCCGCCTCAGATCTTGCAATCCTGCTTCTGCGGCATTGCCGATGGCCCAGAAGGACGAGCTGCCGGATCGGACGTGTGGATCAAGATAGGCTGCCGGCCGACGCCAGTAGGCATAGAGGAATCCATCGCTGCAATCGTGTGGAACCATGACCGGCGTGATCTGCGCAAAGCCCAGCCATCGCTCGTAGTCGGAGATCGTCGGCATCTGTTTCTCGTCCAGCGCAGCCAGCTCAGGAAGATAGTCCGTGAGCCATGGCCGGTGAGCCGGATCGTGGGTGAGCAGTACGATCCGACCGCGCGTTACGCGGCGCATCTCGCGTAAGCCTGCCTCCTTGTCTGGCCAGTGATGAATGGTCAGGATCGCCATCGAGGCGTCGAAACTCTTGTCATCGAACGGCAGATCGTCGGCGCTGGCCTCAATCGCCTTGGCCGCCGCCGGGCCGCGCTTGCGGATCATCTCACCGGAAGGGTCGACAGCGATCACGCATCGATCAATCGGTTCGTACGATCCGGTGCCTGCTCCAACATTCAAAACACTTTGTGCCGACCCGAGTGCACTCTCGATGACCCGAGCTATCCGTCGGTCCGGCTTGCGAAGCTCCGCATAGTTGATCCCGATGACGTCATATTTCGCGCGCATCAGAGAATTCTCGCGTAGGTCTCCTCAAACTCGACAATGGCCATCGGGGCACTCGTGCCGCGTGAGATCCGCTTGCAGATGCTGGTCATACGACGTGAGTTTCCCTCGAGCTCTCAACATCTGGCTCCAGATCATATTGGAGCCCAGTTGAGTCCGCCAACCAAACTTCTACTATTGACATTCGACCCAGACGCAAAGAAGGAGAACATCGTGCAGGATGACCACACCGGGACCGTTTCAATGGAAAAGATAGTTCACACCGATCCTGATTGTTTGTAGGTCGAAGCGGACAGGCGGGCCGGTTTCACCAATACTGTCGACATGAGTCCCAACAGTTTTGAACGTGATCGTGTCGCTGTGAACCAATTGATATTCGATCTTGCCGGTCCAATTCGACCACAACGACATTTCTAATCCCCCGCCCACAGTCCAGCCGGGAGCTGTTACATGGTCGGTCACGATTCGCACCG
>VBAB01000666.1 GCA_005888525.1 Alphaproteobacteria bacterium | reverse complement strand
CGCACCTCGGCGAAACCAAGGGCCATGTCCAGCGGCTCGAACAAGTGTTTCAGATGCTGGGCAAAAAAGCTAAATCGGTCGACTGTCCGGCGATCGATGGCATCATTGATGAGGCGGAGGATGTCACCGGTGAGGTCGACGACAAGGATGTCCTCGATGCCGCGATCATCGCCGCCGGGCAGGCCGTCGAGCACTACGAAATTACCCGCTACGGCTCACTTATCGCCTGGGCCAGGCGGCTTGGCCGCAGCGACGTGGCCAACCTGCTCGAGCAGACACTGAACGAGGAGAAAGCGGCAGACAAGAAGCTCACGACGATCGCCGAAAGCAAGGTCAACCTCAAAGCGGCGTAGTCTGCAAGCACGCCCCCACCGACGCCAGAGCGGCCGGTGCCTGTTGCACCGGCGGCTCTTTGGGGCCTGCTTGCTCGCTGTGATATTTGGCATGCGGGGCTTCGCACTCTTCCACAATATAAGTCGCCCATCCGGTCAAGGTGCTGCCCCTCAGGGCTCCGGGTGAGGCCGCATGCCATTTGCCTGGACGAGGTCGAACGGTGGGCTCTCACGGCACGAGAAGGAGCACCGACGGCCCGGGATTAGGGGTGACAGCTCGACATCCCCGCAGGGCGACGAGATTGTTTGCGGGCATCGGCGCGTATGCTTCGGCCTTGCAATGCCGCAGCGCGCGCAGGTTGGCGCGCAAGATTTCAAGGTCGCAATCTTCGTCGGATTGCCCTTCAGGCGTCGACGCTTCCGCGATCAGCCGGTCGACTTCCGAGATCCGCTGATCCAACAGATCAAGACGGTCAAGCAACCCTCGATGATTGGCATCATGTCGGTGGCGTCCGTCCATAACAGATTCACGGCAACCGGCGCGTGAATTCCAGAAATCGGCCCATCGGCATCGCGCAGCGTGCCGATGTTATCTTCCCATAGCCGGGCTTGCGACATGGAGTGTTCCTCCGGGAACAGATTGCGGTTCGCGTGTTCTATAATGTCACCCGTTACGCGGCGGCCTTTGGAGCGCGGAATCGTGACAGTCGAGTCGACTATGCTGATCCCTGTGGACGCCTTCTCCCATTTACCAATGCTTGTTGGCCGGGTCTTGGATCCTGAGAGATCGACATTCCGCATCTCGCGAAAGACATTCGACGACTGGGATAGACGCGCGCAGGAAGCTGGGTATGGAGACAACTGGCGGCGCACCCACGAAGAGCGGGAAGCTTCGAGAAGCCACGCGCTGAAAGGCCGGCTGGGACAGGATCTCTGGATTTTCGCCTACGGGTCCCTGATGTGGGATCCGGCCATTCACGTCGTTGAGATAAGGGCAGCGGCATTGACCAGCTTCCATCGTCGCTTCTGCTTGAAGGTGGAGATCGGTCGCGGATCGCGAGAAAAGCCAGCTCTTATGGCTGCGTTGGACGTGGGCGGTGAATGTCACGGCCTTGCCCTGCGAATCCCGGCGCACGCGGTTGATCGAGAGACTGAAATCTTGTGGATGCGGGAGATGATCGGGGAAGGCTACATCCCGGTTTTCCGCAATGTGGCGACACCACAGGGACCCGTCGACGCCCTTGCCTTCGTCATGGATCGGCAAAGCGCCCGATTTGTGGACATTAGCCCCGAAGAAGCGGCAGCCATAATTGCAACGGGGTCGGGACTTCTTGGTACAAACCGGGAGTACTTCGACAACCTCGCCACCCACGTTGAAGCCCTCGGGATTAAAGACAAGGTCTTTGAAGACATACGTGCAAGTCTGCCATTCAACGCGAACAAGGTGATGACTGGGTAAGAGGGTTTATTCCGATGCGAACGACATTCGAGCGTCTCTTCGTTGTCCACCCTCGTTCAGTGAACGAGGATTACCTTGCCCACGCGGGCGTTGCCTTGCGGTTTGCGGGGCTGCTTCTCGGTGCCGGCCTGGCAGCTCTGGTGCATGCCGTGATCCCGGCGCTGTTTGAGACCAGTGCCTCATCCACCATCAAGAAATTGCACCGAGAAATCAGCGAGCGGTCCCACACGTCGCAACACCATTGAGTGCCACTTGCGCTTCTGCCTTAACGCGTCGCAATCGGAGGCACAGCGTGAGTGCTCCGCAAAGAGCGGAGTGGCAGATGCGCAAAGTGGATTGCAAGGGGCACCAGAGGTGGACGAAGAGCCCTGCGTCGCAACAACAGCGTCCGCAC
>VBAB01000665.1 GCA_005888525.1 Alphaproteobacteria bacterium | reverse complement strand
ACGCGCAGGGCGCTCGAGCTGCGTCGATCATTGTTGCGCCTCGCGCAAGCTCCGCGCTGTCATCCCGGGCCTTGTGCCCGGGATCCATCTCTCCTCTGCTCTCCCGCGCGGATGGCTGGATCCCGGTGACAAGCACCGGGATGACAGCACGGCGTGTGGTTTTGCGGTTTCAACCTATTTGCGGATGCTGCTCGAGGCCGAAGCTTTGAGGAGTTCGCACGGCAACCCAAGGCGGGACTAGGGGTGCTAGAGTAGCGCGGAGCTGCAGTTGCCTAGCGTTGTGAGAGTTGCGTCCATGTCCTCAGCATTGCGTGGGCCCTCCGGGCCGGCCGTCAACCACGTGCTCGTCGGCGACTGCCTGGAGGAGCTCTCCAAGCTCCCGGATGCGAGCGTCGACCTGGTGTTCGCCGACCCGCCCTACAATCTTCAGCTCGAGAGGGAGCTGCTGCGGCCCAACAACACGGTGGTCGACGGCGTCGACGACGCCTGGGACAAGTTCTCCTCGTTTGCCGACTACGACCGCTTCTCACGCGCCTGGCTCGCGCAATGCCGGCGCGTGCTGAAGCCCGACGGCGCCATCTGGGTGATCGGCTCCTACCACAACATCTTCCGCCTGGGCGTAGCGCTGCAGGATCAGGGCTTCTGGATCCAGAACGACATCGTCTGGCGCAAGACCAATCCGATGCCGAACTTCCGCGGAAAACGCTTCACCAACGCGCACGAGACGCTGATCTGGGCGGGCCGCGACGCCAAGGCGCGCGTCACCTTCAACTACGAGGCCATGAAGGCGCTGAACGACGACATCCAGATGCGCTCGGACTGGCTGTTCCCGATCTGCTCGGGGCCGGAGCGGCTGAAGGACGGCGAGGGGCGCAAGGCCCACCCCACGCAGAAGCCGGAGGCGCTGCTCGCCCGCATCCTGCTCGCCAGCACCAATCCTGGCGACCTGGTGCTCGACCCGTTCTTCGGCACCGGCACGACAGGCGCCGAGGCCCGGCGGCTCGGGCGGCGCTGGCTCGGCATCGAGCGCGATCCGGTCTACGCCGAGGCCGCCGAGGAGCGCATCGCCAAGGTGCGGCCGCTGCCGCCCTCCACGCTGGAGACGGCGAGGTCCAAGCGGGCCGAGCCGCGCGTCCCGTTCGGCACCATCATCGAGCTGCGCATCCTGGAGCCCGGCCACACGCTGACCGACGAGCGCGGGCGGGTGCGCGCCCAGGTCCGGGCCGACGGCACGCTGGCGGTGGCCGGCCGCCAGGGCTCGATCCACCGGCTGGGTGCCGAGCTGCAGGGCAAGACCGCCTGCAACGGCTGGACCTTCTGGCACTACGAGGTGGAGGGCGTGCGCAAGCCCATCGACGTCCTGCGCGAGCAGGCCCGCCGCCAGCTGGGGCTATCGGCGCCGGTCGGCCTCGTCGCGGCGGAGTAGGCGTATAGCTACGCGCGTGTTCCCTCTCCCCACTCTTCAGTGGGGAGAGGGTTAGGGTGAGGGGCAGCCGCTTGCTCCGGCACGTGTAGCTGCCCCTCACCCCGACCCTCTCCCCGTAAAAACGGGGAGAGGGAGAAGATACTTCACATGGTGGCGCCGATCTGCCAGGGGACGAACTCGTTGTCGCCGTAGCCGAGCAGCTCGCTCTTGGTCTTGGAGCCCGAGGCGACGCGCAGGATGGTCTCGAAGATCTCCTCGCC
>VBAB01000664.1 GCA_005888525.1 Alphaproteobacteria bacterium | reverse complement strand
AAGACATGGTTGCGACGGAGTCTCGCGCAGCTCAGGGAACGGCTTGATCAATGACAGAATGCAAAAAGGGTGCAGCGGGCCGGCTACGCCGTTTGATTTCTTGCAACCTTCCCAGAACCTATTGGCCTTGTTTCGTACCAGATGCAATGATGGACTCTACCCCCCAAAGCAGTCCATCCGTAATGTTAGCTCCCGCATCTGCAAGACTGCTGCGCGATCAGATCGAGCATGTGCTAGTTACATTGAAAGTCGTCATAGGACGATGGAGCCCTTTAAGGGTGAGTTGACCGGCTGGCTGAGAAATCGCAAGCGCCTCGATAGCCGCTTGCACCTTGCGATCAACGAGGATTTGGCCATCACCTGCCTCTCCGCAAAGGCGCGCCGCCAAATTGACCACGGTCCCAATTGCAGCATAGTCAAATCGTCCTTCGAACCCGATCCGACCGAGCGTGGCGTAACCCTGAGCAATGCCGACGCCAAATCCAAGCTCATGTCCATGCTTGTGCCATTTGGCGGCGAGACCCACAACGTTATTGCGCATTTCAATGGCCATGCGCACGGCGCGCAGCGAAGGATCGGGACACGGTAGGGGATCATTGAACCAAACCATGAGACCATCGCCGGCAAAGCGCTCCAGCGTAGCTTCGTACTTGTGAATGAGTTCGCCAAGTGCGCAGTGATACTCGCGCAGGACAGCGATGACTTCCTCTGGTTCGGCGGTTTCCGCAAAGCTGGTAAAACCGCGCAAGTCGCAGAACACGACCGTAATCTCGCGACGATGGCTTTCCAGAACCCTCTCTCCGGCCGTGGAAACAATGAGCTCCGCGACTTGTGGGGAGAGGAATCGCCGCAAACGGTTCATGCCCTCTATCTCGGTCAACTGATCAGCCACCCGCTGTTCGAGTGTGCGATTCCACTGGCCCAACTCTTCGGTTTGTTTGGCCAGACGCTCGGATTGGTCGCGGACAGTATCGTGCAGTTCTTTGATGCGCAGAATCGAGCGGACGCGGGCCACCAAGGCCGCTTGGTCTACTGGTTTGGTCAAATACTCGTCGGCACCCATGTCCAACCCAGCAACGACATCCTTGGTGTCGGTCCGAGCCGTAACGAGGATGATCGGAATGAATGGAAGGGCTTTATCCGATTTGAGACCACGGCACACGGCGAGGCCGTCCATTTTTGGCATCATGACGTCAAGCAGAATGAGGTCTGGCAATTTGTCGCGAGCGCATGCTAGCGCTTCTTCCCCATCGGCTGCCGTGATCAACTGGTAGCCATGTGCCTCTAGACGTCGCGCGAGAATATCGCGGTTTGCTTCATTGTCGTCAGCGATCAGGACGAGGGGCGGATTGCGCACGTCAGTCTCCGGCCTGCAGGTACTCGCGTACCTTAGCGAGCAGCTGGCGAGGACTGAATGGCTTGGTGACGTAGCCGTCGCACCCGGCTTCCCGCGCCTTGACTTCGTCTCCACTCAAGGCATAGGACGTGACTGCAATTATAGGAACGGACTTTAGCTCCTCTGTCGCCCTAATCTGCCGCGTGGCCTCGTAGCCATCGAGACCGGGAAGCTGAATGTCCATCAGAATCAGATCGGGACGTTCGCTCCGCGCCAGCTTGACGCCCTCGTGCCCATCGACGGCCTCGATCAATGCGTACCCAGCCGTGCTTAGGAGATCACGCAAAATCGTTCGGTTGTCTTCTTGATCCTCTATGATAAGAATGCGCTTAGTCACGCCACACCTCCGCTCTGTTTCGCCCTCACAGGCAATTCGATTTGAAACGTAGATCCTTTGCCAACCTCTGATTCCACCCAAATTCGCCCGCCGTGCAGCTCGACAATGCGCTTGGAGATGGCGAGGCCGAGCCCCGTGCCA
>VBAB01000663.1 GCA_005888525.1 Alphaproteobacteria bacterium | reverse complement strand
AAGCTGCCATGCTCGCGGGCGATATCGGCGACAAAGCGCGCGTTGTCGCGCACGGCCATGATCTTCTGCGGATTGCGCACGATGCGCTTGTCGCCGGCGCGGTCTTCCCAGAACTCGTCGGGCTGGAGCAGGAGGCGTGCTGGCTCGAAGCCGAGGAAGGCTGCCTCGAAGCCCGGCCACTTCTTCTCGATGACGCTCCACACGAAGCCGGCGGAGAAGATCCGCTTCGCCATCTCCGCGAGCACGCGCTCGTCGGCGAGGCGGGCCAGCGCCTTCTGGCTGGGCACCTTCGGCAGAAGGGAGGAGAGCGCCGCTTCTCCGCCCTTTCGCTTGGCGGCACGCGCGTGGATGGCCTTGAAAGAGAGCATGGGGTCAACTCGATTTCCAAGACTGCGTCGCGTCACCCTCACAACCGGCCGCCATCGACCACGTAGTGCTGGCTGGTGATGGCGCCCGCCTCGTCGGAGGCGAGGAAGAGGACCACGCGGGCGATGTCGTCGCCGGTGAGGTCGCGCTTGAGGCACTGCGCCTCCATCAGCCGGGCGTGCTTCTCGGGCGTCAGCCACAACTTGCGCTGGCGCTCCGTGAGAACCCAGCCGGGAGCAATCGCATTGACGCGAATGTTGTAGCGACCGAAATCGCGGGCCAGCGAGCGGGTCAGGCCGAGCACGGCGGATTTGGCTGCCGTGTAGGCGACCATGCCGCCCTGGCCGGCCATCCATGACACGGAGCCGAAATTGACAATGGAGCCATGCCCCGCCGCCTTCATGTCGGGCAGAACCGCCTGCGCCGCGAAGAACTGGTGCTTGAGATTGACGGCCATGCGCTCGTCCCAGTACTCGGGCGTCACCTCCTCGGTGACGTGGCGGTCGTCGCGCGCGGCGTTGTTGACGAGGATGGTGATGGGGCCGAGCGCGCGGCGCACGTTCTCGATCGCGCCGCGCAGGGCCGCGGTGTCGCGGACATCGCACCGCTCGAAGTGGCGCTCGGCGCCGGTGCCGGCAATCGCGGACAGCACCTGCGCGGAGGCCGTCGCGTCGATGTCGACGAACCCCACCTTGGCCTGCTGCCGGGCGAAGCCCTCTACGATCGAGGCGCCGATGCCGCTGCCGCCACCGGTGACGAGCACCACGCGACCCGCCAGCGAGGGATAGACCGCCGTTCCCGCCGCCATGCGCACGCCTCCGTTGCCGCCTTCTCCGCCCCAGCCGTTACGGTTTGCCTGCAGCTACGGTCTTGGGGTCGAGGCCGCCCATGCGGCACACTTCCTTCCATTCCTCGGGCGTGACCGGCTGGACCGAAAGCCGCGCGGTGCGCACCAGCGCCATGGCGGCCAGCCTTGGGTTGGCTTTTGCCGCCGCCAGCGTCACCGGCTTCGGCATATCGCAGACGGCGCGCACGTCGACACACTTCCACACGCCTGTCTCATCCTTGGAATCGGGGTGCGCGGTTGCGCACACCTCGACGATGCCGACGACCTCCTTGTCCTCCCCCGTGTGATAGAAGAAGCCGAGGTCGCCCAGGCGCATGGCTTTCATGTTGTTGCGGGCGACGAAGTTGCGCACGCCCGTCCACGGCTCACCCTTCTTGCCGCGCGCTTTTTGCATCTTCCAGGAGTGCTCCTCGGGTTCGGTCTTGAACAGCCAGTAGGAGGGGCTGGACTTGGCAGGAGCCGGCTCGGCAACCGGCGGCGCTGATGCGGCCTTGGCTTTTCTGGGCATCGAGCTGGGGCTCCCGAGTTTCGAAAGAGCATGGCTGCGCCCACTGTGGCGGCGAACGGGCCGGCGATCAAGGCGTTGCGAGCCTCCAAATGCAAGCGGGTGCGCGGGGGCTTGCGTTCGATACGTGAGCCGCTATATCGGCCCTATTGATCTTTGTCCTTCGCCACGAGCACGCCCCATGAGCAGCGACACCCAGACCGCTCCGCAGACGCAGCCTTTCCAGGCCGAGGTAGCCGAGCTGCTGCGCCTGATGGTGCACGCCGTCTACTCCGAAGGCGACATCTTCCTGCGCGAGCTGATCTCGAACGCTTCCGACGCCTGCGACAAGCTGCGCTACGAGGCGATCGCGAGCCCCGCGCTGCTGGGAGACGCGGGTCCGCTCGTCATCCGCCTGACGCCCGACGCCGCGGCCGGCACGCTGACGGTTGCCGACACCGGCATCGGCATGGACCGCCAGGAGCTGATCGACAACCTCGGCACCATCGCCCGCTCGGGCACGCGCGCCTTCATCAGCCGTCTTGCCGAAGCCAAGGACGGCACCGGGCTGATCGGCCAGTTCGGCGTCGGTTTCTATTCGGCCTTCATGGTGGCCGACCGCATCGAGGTGACGAGCCGCCGGGCAGGGGCGAGCGAAGCGTGGGTGTGGCGTTCCGC
>VBAB01000662.1 GCA_005888525.1 Alphaproteobacteria bacterium | reverse complement strand
CCTCACGCTGCTCTGCGTGACAACGCCTCATCTGATGACGTGAGCTCGTATGAGAGGTGGCGTGGACCGCATCTGTACCCGTCAGCGCCCGCCCCATGGGATGACCACCAAGTGAAGCGCATTGTCCCTCGATCGCTTGGTTGTTTCGTAATCAGCTTCCATCGTGGCCGGCAGCAAAGCGCTCATACCGCCGCCCCTGTGGGGCACCGGACGGGCCCTCACCTTTGAATGAGGGCTCTTCGGGAACTTGCTGTTCCAAAGCACGTAGCAGTGCTTCTTCCGACATCGTGTCGATCTTCGCGTCGATGGACGGATCATCGCGGCCAAGCATCGGACGCAGGGCGTGTGGCAACACCGGCGCTGCGACTGCTTCTGGCTCGTCTATCTCGACCTGCTTTTGAATGGAATGAATGAGCCCCTCGCGCATATCGCCAGCGGGGATGGTCTGCTCGGCGATCTCACGCAGCGCGATGACCGCGGGCTTGTCGTTGTCCTGCTCAATGGTGATCGCAGCACCTTTGCTGAGCGCGCGCGCCCGATGTGCGGCCAGGAGCACAAGGTCGAACCTATTGGCAACCTTGTCGACGCAGTCTTCGACTGTTATGCGCGCCATGCGGTGCTCCCCGTGCTTTGCAAAGCTTGTTGCAATGATACGCTGCCACTCCGTTCCCTCTTGCGCCGTGATGATGTCGGGCTCGTGTTCTCAGCGCCAGCGGACTGCGTCCGATTCGTCGGTCGTCCAGGTGCCGCGCTCCCCGCGCCGCGACTACGTCGCGGCCGTGAAATCCAGAGTACGCCGTAGACGGCCATGCCAGCGACTATGGCGCCGAGGGTTGCCCATCCTACGGCATCATCAGCGCGCCTGATGATCCAAGAGCCGGCGCCACCCCACGTCCATCGGGAAACGTAGTATCCTGTGGCAACACCGGCGAGCGCTCCGGCGCCTACAACAGCGATCATCACGATTTGGTAGATGCGCATCCGCTTAAGCAAATTGGCCATGCTTCCTTCCCTGGGAGCGACCTGAAACGAATCGAGATGGTATTATACTCTTGTATGCTTCGCCGAACCGCCCCCGACAGCCTGCAACATCGGGTCGATCAGATCCGAGCCACCGGCAACGACAACTGGCCGCCCGCGCCTGGCATGCCCTCCGCGAGTACTTTTCGATTATGCGGGAGCGGATGCCAGAACCGAGTGCGGCTGACGTGCGCCTCTCTTTCCGCCACCACGTACACTAGCGTACTTATCTCACGCCCCAGCGGCGTGGCTTTTTGCAAGATCCATCGCTCGACCCAGCGGGAACCCGGTCCGAAACCTGCTCGTTCACACCGAAAGGAACCAATTCAGGAGACACTGATGACCTACCAACGAGATCCGGATCGGCCGATCCAACCTCAACGAGACAGAGATCCGCTCGACCCGCCGCTTCCCATGGATCAACCGCTCGCCGACAGATCGATAGACGGAAATGTCAGCACTGGCTCGCCAATGGTCGGAATATTCGGCGCGATCGCGGTGCTCGCGCTCCTGCTGCTTGGTATCTTCGCCTTCAGGGGGCCAAGCTCCACGGATCCCTCACGTACCGCTGCGCAGGAACGTGCGATGCCGTCGCCGACAACTACTGCGCCCAGCACCAATGTGCCGAAGTAGGGATTACGATTTCTCTCGGAGACCCCCACGTATGTGGGGGTTTCTTGTTGAGGGTTTCTCAAACGCCGCTGAATGTATGCAAGGATCGCATGTCTGCACATGAGATTCCGCTGATGGCTGAAGGTTGCTCTCGGTTTACGCCACCGCTATTCCTGCACCAACAAGAACCGCCAGGGATTGGAAACGCTATGTGGGTGATTATTCGAACACTTAAAGGCAAGAACAGCTTCCTCACTGAAACGGGCCAGTGGAGTCAGGATCGCAACGACGCTGAACGCTTCGATCGATACGACTATGCCGTCTACTACCGTGACAAAGAAGTTGGTCCACGTGAACGACGTGGAGTTGGCGTCGTAAAATTTGGCTAGTCATTCTCTAGCGTCCCAACGTCGTTCCATGATCGTCGGACCGCACAGTGGCAGCGCATCAAACACGCGTTCCAGCTCATGCCCTTTCAGTGCCCCGCGCCCTTCACATCAGCAACATCCACAATCACCAAGCCGTCCTCCTCGAACTTCCCGCGCTGATGCTTGGCACTTGCCGCCAGCTCGAACCGATCCCTGTGCTTGCTGAAGCGCGCGAGCAGGCCACCATCTCCGGCGGTCGCTTTCTCGACATCGTCAACGGCATCGTGTGTCACCAAGATCGCGACGAGTGTCGGGCCATTGCGCATCGCAAATCGCACGCCGCGGACTGCCACGCTGCATCCCCGACTGATGACAGGCTCACCTCACGCTCTCTCTCATCCGTGCTGCCCAGAACCGTGTCGGCGCCGACGTCCCACGGCTCGAGAGCTTGATGCTGCTCGACGTGAACTATCTGGAGCGCCAAAGCCGATCAGCTTGACGGTGCGTGAGGCGAGCGAGTTGGTGACTTCCTGGGTGACGCGTCTGGCGACCTCCGCCGCAGCGAGCCTGACAACGAGAGCCGCGCTAGCCCTTCCCCGGAACGGGTCTTTCCGCTGTCGCATTATATTTTCGTAATCCACGCGCCAGGGGCCGAGTTCGTTCGTATCTGCGTCATGGGAGAGAAGTCACCGAAATCGGAGGCGGAGATGAAAGCGCCGACGTCAAAAGAAGCGGCGGAATCCGCACGTCACATTGCCACAGAGCTACGGGAGCGAACCAAGTCGATGGTCGCCGAGGAGCTTCCGGATGAGATTGCTCGCGCGCTAACCCGGCTCAAAGAGGTCAACCGCTAATCTCATGTGGTGGGCCGAATAGATCAGCTTCGCGCAAAAAACACGGCTAACAGGAGCAGCTGCGCCTAGGCGTCGAGCGCCGCGCCGCACAAAACACTGCGGTTCGCCACCTTGAAACCGCGTCCCGCGTCTCGGCCATCCGGCTTCGATCGCATGACGCAGAAGCGCGCGACAAAGCGGAGACCGCGGCCGCGCGCGCAATTCTCGACTATGCGTCGAGCTATGATGACAAAAGGGAAGGACCACCGGGGTTGGCACTCCGGAGCCCTTCTGAGTTGATGTGCAAGGGACTGCACCCGATCACGCTTTGCCGATTCGGGTTGATGGTTGGTTAAATGACAACTGTCCGCGCCTGGCGACGGGAGGAGTTCACATCATCAACCGAAAACATCCTGAAGCCCCCGAGGAAGCGAGCGATACCTCGGCCGCGCGATCCTGTTCTTCGCGCGAGAGAGACCAGAGATTCGCCACCACCTGTTCGAGCAGCGAGCTCATAGGAAAAGTATAGGACGAGCGCCGTGCGGTCCGCAGGCGTCCGCAACTCCAAGTGAAAGGCCCTGGATAAGCTCAGCACGACACAATTCCACCATGTGTTGGCCGCAGCTTTCGCAGCGGTGCGACCAACAACACCTCTGGGGGATTCCATGTTCCAGCGTAACCCTACACTCGAGCCCAAAACAATTGAACGCCGCACGGCGCGCCCTGGCGCGAATGGGGCGCAATCGCACTTGAGCGCCCCTTCCAGCGGCGACAAATCTGTCATCGGCAACGATCTGAAGATCATGGGGCAGGGACTCAAGATCATCGGCCGCGGAACCTTGCAGGTCGACGGCGAGATCGAAGGCGACGTCCAAGCTGTGGAAGTCATCATCGGTGAGCAGGGCAAGGTGACTGGTATGGTCGCCGGACAGCAAGTCGTCGTTCGCGGCAAAGTCTCTGGCGTCGTTTGTGCGAAGAACGTTGCGCTCCAATCGTCATCTGAAGTACAGGGCGACATCCATCATATGTCCTTCGCCATTGAACAGGGCGCCCTGTTTGAAGGCCGAAGCCGTCGCGCTTCAGGCGAGGCCGCCCTCAATTCCGTCATTGAGGGTCGGAGCACTGAGCGCTCTTACGGCAACAGCACGACGGCCGATGCGTAA
>VBAB01000661.1 GCA_005888525.1 Alphaproteobacteria bacterium | reverse complement strand
GAGATGCCCTCCCACAGGGATGCCCAGGCCGGCAGCCGCGCCTCGGGGATCAACCGCTGCGCCAAGGCCAGTTCGGGCTCGGCGGCATGTCCGGTTGCCCGCGCGCGCACCAGCCGCGCCAGCAGATCGAGGAGCAGGTCGTAGAAGGCATCGAAGCGCTGCTCGTTGGCGGGCATGGAGAGCTGATCGACGAGCGTATGCACGGCCGGCCAATCGACCTGCGGCAGAGCGGCGAGGAGGGATTCGATGCGCTCGTAGAGCTCGAGCCCGCCGCTGTCGGCGAGTTGCAGAGCCCGACGCACGCTGCCCTCGGCCAGCCGCTCGAGCAGCGGCCAGCGCTGGGCGTCGGGCAGATCCATCTCGGCGGCCGAGAGCGCCGATTCCGTCGCCTTGCGCACTGCCTCGCCAGTGAGCGGGGCCAAGTCCAGCCGCCGACAGCGCGATCGGATGGTCGGGAGCAGGCGGCTCGGCTCCGATGCGATCAGCAGGAACAAGCCTCGGACGGGGGGTTCCTCCAGCGATTTCAGAAGCGCATTGGCGGCATTGAGATTGAGCTCATCGGCGGCATCGACAATCACCACGCGCCAGGTGCCTTCCCCCGCCGTCAACCCCAGAAACGACTTGAGCCGGCGGACCTCGTCAACGGGGATGCTCGCCGCAACCCGCTTGGCGCGCACATCGTAGGGCCGGCGCAGCACCAGGAGGCCCGGATGGGACAGCGCGCGCACCTGCCGTGCGGCGGCGGTCTTTGGCGCAACCTCGAGGCTTTGCCCCGCGGGATCGCGCTCCTTTGCGGCCGCCAGCACGTGCCGCGCCAGCCGGTAGGCCAGCGTCGCCTTGCCTATCCCCTCCGGTCCGGCGAGCAGCCAGGCATGATGCATGCGGCCGCCGGCAAATGCCTGAGCCAGCTCCAACTCGGCGGCCTCGTGGCCAACGAGGGTGGGCGTCTCGCGCGGATGCAAGAAACCCTCGAGCCGATCGGCCTCGGGCAGCGCCTCGTCTTCCTGCAGAGCGGGTGCGCGGGCCATCAGGGCACGCCCTGCAAGAGGCGGCGCTCGACGTGGCCCCAGATCTCGGCCGCGATCGTGTCGGGCGCGCCGGCCCCGTCGATCAGCACGCAGCGCTGCGGCTCGGCCTCGGCGATGGCGAGGTAGCCCGCGCGCAAGCGCTCGTGGAACTGCGAGAGGCGGCGCTCGACGTGGCCCCAGATCTCGGCCGCGATCGTGTCGGGCGCGCCGGCCCCGTCGATCAGCACGCAGCGCTGCGGCTCGGCCTCGGCGATGGCGAGGTAGCCGGCGCGCAAGCGCTCGTGGAACTGCGGGTCGCGGCGCTCGAAGGGATCGGTGTCGGCCAACGCGACGCCGGGCGTAGCACCTCTGGCGCGCGCCCGCGCCAGGCCATCCCCCGGCGCCAGGTCGAGGAACAAGGTGAGCTCGGGTTGCGTCGGGGCCACCACCAGCCGCTCCAGCGCACCCAGGGCATCCCCGCTAAGCCCGCCGGCGACGCCCTGGTAGACCCGGGTGGAGTCCGAGAAGCGGTCGCAGATGACCCAGCGGCCAGCCGCCAACGCAGGCCGGATGGTCTTGTCCAGGTGATCGGCTCGCGCCGCGTAGAACAGCAGCGCTTCCGACAGCGCCGAATGCGAGGGCGTGGCGGGATCGAGCAGCAGGGCGCGCACGCGCTCGGCGAAAGGCGAGCCGCCGGGCTCGCGGGTGAGGACCGCATCGATGCCCCGCACCTTCAGCCGATCGGCCAGCAGACGCGCCTGCGTGGACTTGCCGGAGCCCTCGCCACCCTCGAACGTGATGAACTTGCCTCTCGTCACGGGCAGGACGGCCTCCGGTATTCGCTGCGGTTGTCATACCGGGGCTTGTCCCCGGTATCTACCCATCCGCGCGCTCAGCAGCGAGTTGATTGCTGGAGCCCGGGCACGAGGCCCGGGATGACCGCAGACGGTTGCGTCAGTCGACTACCTATCGTCAACTTCGATAGGCCGGCAACCTCCGTGCAGGAACTCTTATTACGGCAGCCACCTGGTGGCCAGGCACAGGAGCGAGTCGAAGCCGCGCCGTATGGTGCCGGCTGCTTCCACGTCCTCGGCCACGTAGAGCGGAACCTCGTTCATGGCGTCCGCCGAGGTCGTGACGCGCAATACCGCCACCTGATCGCCCTTCTTCAGCGGCGGCTTCAACGGCCACTGGTACACGATATGCGCCCTGAGCTTCTGGTTTCCCATGTTGCGCGGCAGCCAGACATTGATGTCGCCGGTGCCGGCGAGCGGCACGTACATGCGCTGGCCGCCCCACACACGCGCGTGGCCGACGACTTCGCCGGCGTCGTACAGCTTGGCCTCCGAGAAGCTGCGGAAGCCCCACTCGAGCAGCCGGCGCGCATCGTCCCGGCGGTCGTCCGCGGTGGTATCGCCGCTGACCACGGCGATCAGCCGCCGGCTGTCCTGCTTGGCGGAGGCGACCATGCCGTAGCCCGCCTCCTTGGTGAAACCGGTTTTCAGGCCGTCGACACCCGGCACCAGGGTCAGAAGCGGATTGCGGTTGATGAACTTGTGCTTGAGGTAGTTGAACTCCTTGAGCGCGAACAGCTGGTAGAAATCGGGGTAGGTGACGATGATGTGCCGCGCCACGAGGGCCAGCTCGCGCGCCGTCATCTGATGGCCGGGATCGTGCAGCCCGGTCGCGTTCTTGAAGGTCGACTTCTTGAGGCCGATCGGGCGCGCCTCCTCCATCATGCGCTTGGCGAACAGCGACTCGTTGCCGGCGATGTTCTCGGCCACCGAAATGGCCGCGTCGTTGCCCGACTGGACGATGATGCCCTTGAGCAGCTCGTC
>VBAB01000660.1 GCA_005888525.1 Alphaproteobacteria bacterium | reverse complement strand
GGCAGCGGCATGGTCGTTACGTCGGCGTTGCGCTCCTCGGCCAGCGCGAGCCGGCGCTTGACCTCGACGATGCCGCGATTGAGCTCTGCCCCGACGATGACGATGATGGCGCTCACCTGGAAGAACACCAGCGCGCTCATGATGCGCGTCAGGCCGGCGTAGAAGCGCGAGTAGTCGTTGATCGTCAGCCAGGAGGCGAACAGTTGGGCGGCGATCACCCACAGCAGGATGCTGAGCACCACGCCGGGCCAGACGTCGCCAAGGCGGCGCTGGCCTGCCGCCAGCCACAGATGATAGGCGACGAGCTGGATGCCGATGGCTGCAATGACGATGGCATAGCGGGCGATCAGCGCCACCCAGGTGGTATCGGCGAGCCACAGCAGCGAGTCGGGCTTGAAGCGCGCGGCCACCTGCGGGCCGACGACGACACCCCACGTGAGCACCAGCATGCCCGCGGCGCTCACCACCACGAACAGCATGCTCTCCAGCAGGCACCACAGATACGCGCGCCGCTCCTTGACGCGGTAGGCGACGTTGAGGGCGGCGCGCAGGCTCTCGATTGCGCTGGTAGCGAAGAAGAGGGCGATGAAGGCGCCGACGGTCAACAGCCCGAACCGGCTGCGGCCCATCACCGCCATCACCTCAGGTGCAATCGCCTGGGCCACCGGCTCGGGCACCAGCTCGAACAGCCGAGCGATCGCCTCCCTGGCCAGCGGCTCGCCGCCGAAGTAGCCGGCCAGCGCACCCAGGAAAATGCAGAAAGGAAAGAACGACAGCACGAACGAATACGCAACCGCACCGGCCATGGCAAAGCCGCTGTCGGCAAACAGCGCGTAGAAGGCCTGGACGATGCTCTTGAATTGCCGAAATAGCATTTAGCCGCTCCAGGGCAACGTCGTGACGAGCCTGTCCAGGTACACGCCAGGGACGCGCGCGAACTTAGCGGCCGTATGCGGTGGCGTCGAGCGTGGTCGTCGCCACCAACCTGATATACCTTCGCGCGCGATCGCTGCTGCGTCGACGCCGCAAAGAGCGCACAAAAAGCTGGTCGACTACAAGACCCCAGATTCGCTGGGGAGGTCAGCCCAGCCCAGGGCTATCTCTGGACACGGACAGATAGGAGGGTTGTCGGTGGCCGCCTCGCCCATATCAAATGAGTTGGGTGCCCTCGAGCAGGCGCGCTCCCGGCTCGAAGCCGCGCTCTCTGACGACGAGAACTGGCGCGCCCTGACGCAGCCCGGCAGGGACGAGGATTCCGCAGAAGCCCGCGCAGCGCGCCAAGCCCGCAACACCCGCCTCGAGATGGCGCTCGCCGACAACGCTCACTACCAGGCGTGGAAGCATGTCAATGGCGCCATCGACGCCTTGCGCACGAGGAGCCTCGCCCAGCCGCAGGCAGCCGAGTCGTTCGTGCGCACTGCATCAACCGGCGAGGCGACGCGCGGTGCCGACGACCTGCCCGAGAACATCGCCACCCTTCTGCGCGATGCCACGCCACAAAGCCTGCAGCAGGTCGATGAACCGGTGGCTCCTGCTGCCGGCGCGCAATCGCCGTCCGCGCGCGCGGGCCTCGTCGAGCGCCTGGAACAGTTGGAGGACGGTCAAGCTGCAGCCGCCGCAGAGTCTGCAGTGCGCCCCGGCGTCGAGGCGAGCCCAGGCGTTCAGGGCCAGGCCAGCAAGCAGGAGCGGAAAGCCAAATCCGGCCCCGCCGACCCGCCGGAGGCCACCGTCACGTTCGTGGTGCGCGAGGCACGCGCGCCGCTGCAGCCTTTCGCGGAGCTGCAGTCCGATCTCGGCGCGGAGCCCGGCTCGGCCTTGCTCGATCATCTGCGCAGCCTCGAGGAGGAGCCGGTGCCGCCGGGCGAAACCTATTCCCCGTCCAAGGTCAGCAGCGAGGAGGCCGAAGTCACGATCGTCTCGGCGGAAGACCTCAAACAGCGCCGCGAGGCCGAGGAGCGGGGCGACATCGTGCGCCGCTTCCGCAAGGCCCTGTCGGGTGATTGACCCTTTTTCTTGATGCGACGGACTTCGGCCGCGCTGCCTGCGAGGGCGGTAACCTCGACGATTCGACAGCATCGGGGCGTATTGCTTGCCAGCCGACAATGGCGGAGTAGTCTTTCAAGAGAGAGATCGAGGGGAAACGCGAGGAGCGCACGATGAAAGCCGCCGTTCTGCACGAGGTGAACAAGCCGCTGACCATCGAGGACGTTGAGATCAACAAGCCGGGGGCCCGCGAGGTGCTGATCCGCACGGCCTTTGCCGGGCTGTGCCACTCCGATCTGCATTTCATCGAAGGGCTATACCCGCATCCGCTGCCCGTGGTGCTGGGCCACGAGTCGGCGGGCATCGTCGACCAGGTCGGTCCCGAGGTCACCTACGTCAGGAAGGGCGACCACGTCATCACCTGCCTCTCGGTGTTCTGCGGCACCTGCGAGAACTGCACCACCGGCCGCCCTGCGATCTGTACCGACACCAGCGTGAAGCTGCTGCCGGGCAAGGCCGAGCGCCTGAAGCTCAAGGGCAAGCAGCTGCACACCTTCACCAACCTCTCCTCCTACGCCGAGATGATGCTGGTGCACGAGAACGCCGTGGTGAAGATCCGCGACGACTTCCCGCTCGACCGCGCGGCGCTGATCGGCTGCGCCGTCATCACCGGCTACGGCGCGGCGGTGAACACGGCCAAGGTCGCCCCCGGCGAGACGGTGGCCGTGATCGGCTGCGGCGGCGTCG
>VBAB01000594.1 GCA_005888525.1 Alphaproteobacteria bacterium | reverse complement strand
GCGGTGAGCGGTCTCGGCCGCACCGAACTGCCGGAGATGTTCTTCCTTGCGCGCCAATTCGCACCCCGAAAATGCACAGCGAAGCAACGGGCAAGTGATCGCCGCTCATGCGATCAATCTAATGACTCTCACGCCCGTCGACGCGCAGGAAGTTCATGGCCGAGCGGAGCGAGTTGCTCATCGCCGATTCTCGACCGTAAGGACGGCTCGGGGCGCCCCACGGAAGCGAAATGGCGGCAGTTCGGCGCCATCATGGGCCTCCCTTAGGAACGCGGCACTGGCGAGAGGGTGGCATTCTTCGCATCGTCGAAAAATCCATCTCACCTCGGTTGGCAAAGCCCGGCTGCCACAGGGAACCGAGCAGCAATCGGCCGTTCTTGATGCGTAGACGCGCGGTGCCGCTGGCGGCGTCGTAAAGATCGGCATGGGCGGCGGCGAACGAAGCCTGCTCCGATTTTGGCGCAAAGCTCATGCCGTCGATGAAGTGATGGCCGTTGCGTTCCACGTGCGTGAGACCGAGCAGCGAGACAAGCGCGAGGTCCTGCTGCACGCTGGCGCCGGCCAGTGTCGTTAGGTCCTCGGCGGACAAGAAGAGCCGCGCCCCGTCGCCTCTGGCGTTGTGCATGGCGCAGCGGGCAGCGTTCAGGATCGACTTGTAGAAGCCCTTGCAGGTCTTGCTGGAAACGCCAGCATATCCCATCGCCAGGGCGGCGGGGAAAGTGTCGATCTCGCCATCCGACTCGTCGATCAGCAGAGGCTTCTCGGCAGCAATCGCGCGTACCGGCTTGGACAGAGCCGCTTGCCGCTTGATCGGCTGCTCGATGAACAGGATGGAGTGGGAGAGATGCGCAAGGCGCGGCGTCTCCTTGATCCGACTCCAGAGTGCGATGACGTCCTCGATGTCGTCGTACTGCTCGTTGCCATCGAGTGTTGCATGATAGTCGCCGGCTCCACAGTCGAGCACGGCGGCGATGCGCGACAGCCGGTCGATGTCGGCATCGATGCTCCCACCCACCTTCAGCTTGTAAAAGCGGCCGCGGTAGTGCCGGACGACCTCCTCGAGCGTTTCGGGCAGACCGTCGTCGACGCGCTCGCCCTCCTTCTGGTCGGCGGCCGTGATGGGATCGACTAGGCCGACCGTGTGACGCACGTCGATGGACTCGCCTGGGGAAAGGTCCGCAAGGAAGCGGCGGATGTCGAAGCCGGCGAGGTCCGGAGTCAGAGCAGTCGAGCGTATCCCAGCAACATTGCGCCGGACGATCTGATCGAAGGACAGCTCAAGCGCACGGCCCAAGGCGTCGGCGATAGCGCGATCGATCAGCGCGGGTCCGTAGTTCGCCACCAGCGGTACTAGATCGAGACTGGCGCTACGGGCCAGCTGCTCCGCGTATGTGCTGCTATAGAGATCGAACGCGGTCCGCGCGCCTGCGTCCTTGTAGAGCGCGACCGCCAGGTCGAGGGCCTGGCGCAGCTGGTCGAGGTTCTGCGCATCGGAGTAGACGGGATTCTTGTCGAACCACTTGGGTGCGAGCGATTCTGCCGCCACGCCCGTCGCGATCCGCCCGTCCTCCAGCGCTATCGTTGCGCGGATGACCGCTTGCGTCCCGCCCATGACCGTGATCACACCGAAGCGGAACGGCAGGCGGTTCGTGAAGTCGCGCTCGAAGCGCTCGACCTTCAGCAGGCGCAGCTTCGGTGCGGTCGTCATGCGGCGCGCCTCCATGAGCCCCTTCAGATAGCCTATGTTTTGGGCCGCCGTGGTGTATTCGAACGGCTCGACGCCGATCCATCCCGAATACCCGCGGTCCCACAACGCCGCCACCGATGGCCCGAACCGGTCCGTCCCTTGGCCGCACTGCGCCGGTTGCGATCGTTAAAGTGGATATGAAGCGATAGTCCGCCGATCCGGGCGCGCTAGCGTTGGAGCGTGCGGGCCATCACCTCTTCACAGCGCTGGTTCTCCGCCTCCACCAGCGCGCCGGACATGGCGTGACGCGCCTCCGGCGATGGCGGACCAGCCATGTTCCAGCGACACGGCCAGATGTTGAGATCGTGCCACCATTTGGCGTCGTGCGGCACGTAAGTGTCGTCTATCTGCTGCACCTCGGCGGTGTACTCGACCACAAAACCATTCGGCTCGATGAAGTACGAGAACACATTGTCGCCGGGACCATGCCGGCCGACGCCCCAGGCGATGTCGAAGCCGCTCTTGCGTAGCCGCCCTGCCCCGCGCATCAGGCCGTCGATGTCAGGCATCTCGTAGGCCATGTGGTTGAGCGA
>VBAB01000593.1 GCA_005888525.1 Alphaproteobacteria bacterium | reverse complement strand
ACGGATTTCACACCTGCCGCATCCTGCACGTCCTGCAGATTCTGCTGGGCTCGATCGATTGCCCCGGCGGCTTCCGCTACAAGGCGCCCTACCCCAAGCAGGCGCCGCCCTTCCTCAAACCGCGCGGCAAGCCGGGCGACGTGCAGCCGGGAAAGACGCTGCCGGGGCCGCATCTGGGCTTCCCCACCGGCCCGGAGGATCTGCTGATCGATGCAGATGGAGTGCCGCAGCGCATCGACAAGGCATTCAGCTGGGATGCGCCGCTGTCAGCCCACGGCCTCATGCACATGGTGATCGCCAATGCCGCACGCGGCGATCCTTACCCCATCGATGTGCTGTTCATGTACATGGCCAACATGGGCTGGAACTCGTCCATGAACCTGCCGGCCACACTGGCGCACCTGACCGAGAAAGACCCGGCAACCGGGGACTACAAGATTCCCCGCATCATCTACTCGGACGCCTACTTCTCCGAGACCGTGCCCTACGCCGATCTGATCCTGCCCGACACCACCTATCTCGAGCGCTGGGACTGCATCTCCCTCCTCGACCGCCCGATCTCGGAGGCCGACGGTCCGGCCGATGCCATCCGCCAGCCGGTGGTGGCGCCCGACCGGAACGTGCGCCCCTTCCAGGATGTGCTGCTCGAGCTCGGCGCCCGGTTGAAATTACCGGGCATGACGAAGGAGGACGGCACGCCGCGATACCCCGGCGGCTA
>VBAB01000592.1 GCA_005888525.1 Alphaproteobacteria bacterium | reverse complement strand
ATAGAACGCCGACATTGCCACCGGCGGCGACAGGAAGGCCGCCTGCAGGTTCACGAACACGAGCACGCCCCACAGAATCGGGTCGATGTTGAAGTGCTTCAGGAGCGGGAGGAAAATCGGCACGAAGATGACGATGATCTCGGTCCACTCGAGCGGCCAGCCGAGCACGAAGATGACGGCCTGGGACAAGATCATGAACTGCACGGGCGACATGTTGAGGGACAGCACCCATTGCTCGACCAGCGCCTGACCGCCCAGGATCGCAAACACCCCCGAGAACAGGGCCGAGCCGACGAACAGCCAGCACACCATCGCAGTGGTTTTCGCGGTCAGGAATACCGCCTCCTTGGTGCGTTTCCAGTCGAGAGTCCTCGCTTGGATGGCGAGCAGAAAGGCGCCGGCGGCGCCGACGCCGGCGGACTCGGTCGCCGTCGTGATTCCGAAGAGGATGACGGCGAGAACGATGACGGTAAGAATGCCGAGCGGCATCACCGACGAAGTCAGGAGCTTAATGACCTCGAGACGGTCCGCATTCAGTCTCGAATAGTAGCGGACCATTATCAGCGCGCACACGGCGGCGATGCCGGCGAACCAGAGATAGAAAGCTGCCGCCGGTCCCTGCTCGGCCGGCGTGGATGCTTTCGGACTGAGCCCTGGGGTTCCCAGCTGCTCAACACCCGAGACGGCGGCCTCCACAGCGACTTGCTGGTGAATGACGACGTACCACCACACCAGCCAGAGCGTGCCAGCGACCAGGATCAGCGGCACCAGCGCGGCGCAAAGGTTCTTGAGCAGCATCCAATAGCTGAGCCGCCCTTTGTCGGTCTCGATCGCTCTTGCCTTCGACGGTGAGAGCAACGCCGAAAGAAGCCCGACAAAAACATTGTTGGAATACGCCGCCTGAAACTTACGCATCCAGTCCGGGACCGGCACGCGCGTCAGCTCCTCCGGCAATGGCGGCGCAATCTTGGGGTTAATCATCGCCCAGCCGATGATGTAGACGAGATACAGAAACGACAGGAAAAACCCGGGGAACATGGCCGCGGCGTAAAGCTTGACGACCGACTGCCCAGCCACGGCGGCGTAGACGATGATCATGACCGACGGCGGAATCAGAATGCCGAGCGTGCCGCCCGCCGTAATGACGCCGGAGGCGAGCTTCACGTCATAGCCCGCCCGCAGCATCGGGTTGAAGGCGATGACCCCCATCAGCACCACCACGGCACCGACGAGTCCGCTGGCGATGCCCCAAAAAGTGCACACAATCAGCGTGGCGACGGCAAGCGAGGCCGGCACGCGTCGGAACGCCAGCTGGATCGAGTAGAACATCTTGTCTACAAGCGCACCGCGCTCCATCACGTAGCCCATGAGCACGAACAGGGGGATGGAAATCAGCACGTCGTTGGTCATCGCCCCGTAGGTGCGCTGGACCATCAGGTCGAACACCCGATTGTCCGTCCACAATTGCGTGGGATCGTAGAATGCGATGAATCCGAAGAACATCCCGAGGCCCATCAGCGTGAAGGCCGTCGGGAAGCCCAACATGATCACGACCACGATGAGCGTCAACATCAAGAGGCCAAGCGCTGGGTCGCTCATGTGTTCAAGTCCCCGCCCATTCCACGCTGGCGCGCCGTCTCGTCGATTTCATGGGCGCGCTCGATAGCGATCTTGCGGGATTCCTCATCGACGTATTCGCTGTGGGCCAGCTGTTCCTCGACGACGTCCATCTCCGCGACGTCCTTGAGCCGGCTCGGCCATTCACCCGTCTTGAGACATACGATGCACCGCACGATCTCGGCAACGCCTTGCAGCATTATCAGCACTCCGGCCAGTGGAATGACCGACTTGAAGTGGTAGACCGGCGGACCGTCGGCCGTAACGTTGGAATGCTCGGCGATGTGCCAGGAGTCGGCCGCGTAGTGGTATCCCGCGTAAATGAGCGCTGCGATACCGGGAATGAAGAAGACGACGTAAAGCACAAGGTCCAACCAGGCCTGCATCCGCGGTCGCATCGAGCTGTACAGGAAGTCGCCGCGCACGTGGGCGTTCTGCGCCAGGGTGTACGCCCCGGCGAGCATGAACAAGGTGCCGTAAAACATATTCTCGGCGTCAAAGATCCACGCCGTCGGCGCGTTCAAGATGTAGCGTTTAAAGACCTCGATGCACACAACAGCCGTAAGGCCGATGATCAGCCAGGCCGCGAGCTTGCCAACCCAAGTGCTGATGCCGTCAATCGCGTGCAGGAATCGCTCAACGGTCATGAGCTCCAGCCGCCCCCTACAAAGCCCCTTCGACAAGGCGAAGCACCATCCGGCGATCTCCCCCGATGGTGCTTCGCCAGTTCTTTCTGCCGTTAGATCGGCTTCTTCGCGTTCGGACCCCAGTAGTGATCGAAGGCCATCTTGCGGCTCACAACGGTGTCCTGTTCCCATCGCGTGGCGCGCTTGGCGAACACGAGTTGCGATTCCACGATCTCCTTCATCAGCGGATTCTCGGCGGCCTTCCTCTTCACGACATCGTCATACACGTCGAGCTGCTTCTGCAGAACCGAATCTGGCGTCTTGTAGAACTTGACGTTGTCCTTTGTTTGCAGCTCGATGTAGTCCTGCGAGTAGCGATCGATCGCTTTCCACTGCATGTCCTGCGATGCGGCTTCGACCGCATTCGTAATGATCGCCTTCATCTTGTCTGGCAGTGCATCGAATTTCGCCTTGTTGAAGGTGATTTCGAGCTGCTCGGCATTCTGGTGGTAGCTCTGCAGCATGCATACCTTCGAGACGTCGGCGAAGCCCAAGACACGGTCGGAGGTCGCGTTGTTGAATTCCGCCG
>VBAB01000707.1 GCA_005888525.1 Alphaproteobacteria bacterium | reverse complement strand
GTCACGGCTGCGCGCTGGTCCGCCGATAACGGCGGTCCGGGGGTCAACCTCTACAAGTCGCGCGGGGCCGCCGTGGGAACGCACGGCATCGTGTCGTCGGGGGACAGCGGCGGCGGCAACACCTGGCGGTTCTCCGACGGAGTAGGGTTCATCCCGGCGGCGGCCATCCGCGCCGCCGTGGACGGAACCCCCGGCGTCAACGACATGCCGGGGCGCCTGATGTTCTCGACGACGCTGGACGGTGCGGCCGCCCTCAGCGAGCGCATGCGCATCACCAACGACGGCAAGTTCGGCTTCGGCACGACGGGCCCGAGCAACTTCGCCTCCTTCGAGGGCATCGCCGCACCGCAGACCGACAACGCCTACACCTGCGGCACCGCGTCCAAGCGATGGAGCGACGTCTATGCCGTGTCGGGCACGGTCAACACCTCGGATGCCCGCCTCAAGACGGACATCGAGGACAGCCGGCTCGGCCTCGCGTTCATTCTGAACTGCCGGCCGCGCTCCTACCGATGGCTGGAAGGCGGGGTGACGGTGGAGTGGGACGAGGAGGCCGTCGAGGAAGAGGTGCCCGTCACCGAGGAGCGGACGGTCCTCGCCACCGTAGTGGAGGTGCGCGACGGCGTGGCGGTCGCGCGCCAGGTCGAGCGCACAGTGCGGGTGCCGGTGGTGGACCATTTGCCTGTCGTCGACGAGGCGGGCCAGCCGGTGCTGGTCGACGGCGAGCCGGCGCAGCATGCCGTGCCGCGCATGGCCAGGTCCGTGGTGGAGATGCGCCCGGTCAAGCGCGAGGTGAAGCGTGCCGGCGGCCGCACGCACTACGGGTTGGTGGCGCAGGAGGTGCAGGCAGCGGCGGCCATGGCGGGGGTCACCGACTTCGCCGGCTGGGTGCTGGCCGACAAGGGTGACCCCGACTCGACGCAGGGTCTGCGCTACGACCAGTTCATCGCCCCTCTGATCAAGGCCGTGCAGGAGCTGGCGGCGCGTGTGGTGGCGCTCGAGGCCCGACGGACCGCCTCCTAGCCTCCCTCAGAGCTTTGCCAGAGCCCGGATCGGAAAGACGTTTGACTGCGATCCCGTCTCGCCGTTCAATTGGCCGAGAACGACACTAGAGCAGGATCGCTTCAGATGGAATCACATCGCCTCCAATGCAACGTCGAGGCTGAAGCGTGAATCCTGCTCTACTTCTAGACTTTAGAGCGAGATTCACGTTCCTGGATGGAAGCCCCGGCGCTTCCATCTGGAACGATCTCGCTCTAGCGCGGCATGGGCCGAATGCCGGAGGAAACGATGACCATCCAAGTGCGCCAGCTTCATCCCGTGTTCGTCGGCGAGGTGAGCGGGGTCGATCTTGCCGCGACATTGCCGCCGGAGACGGTTGCGGAGCTGACGGAGGCGATCAATCGCCACGCCGTGCTGGTCTTTCATGGACAGACTCTCGACGACGACCACCTGCTGGCCCTGGGGAGGGTGTTCGGCAACATCGAGCCGCCGCGCAACCATCGCGTCGTGCGACGGCTGAAACATGCGGAGCTGGCCGACATCTCCAACCTGGACGCCAAGAACCAGCTGCGCGCCCGCGACGATCATCGGCGACTGGATGCGCTCGCCAATCAGCTCTGGCACTCGGATGCTTCCTTCCGCCAGGAGTCCGGGGCGCTGTCGATGCTGTTCGCCCACGTAGTGCCGCCGGTCGGGGGCGAGACCGAGTTCGCCGACCTGCGCGCCGCTTACGACGCGCTTACCCCGGCCATGCAGGCGAAGATCGAAGGCCTGGTGGTCGAGCATTCCATTTTCCACTCGCGCGGCCAGCTCGGCCACACCGACTATACGGAAGCCGAGCGTGCCGCCCTGCCGCCGGCGCAACACCGGCTGGTGCGCACGCATCCGGGCTCCAAGCGCAAGACGCTCTATATGGGATCGCACGCTTCCCATATCATCGGCTGGCCGATGCCCGACGGACGGCTGCTGCTGCGCGACCTCATGGAGCACGCCACCCAGCGCGAGTTCGTGCACCGGCACAGCTGGCGCGTCGGCGATCTGGTAATCTGGGACAACCGCTGCACGCTGCATCGCGGCCGCTCCTACGACGACGCCGCCCATGCTCGCGATTTGCGCCGCGTCACCACGCGCGACCCGGAGTCGGCCCTGGAGCGAGTGGCTTGAGGCACGCTGGCCCGGGCTGCCGCCCTGTAGCGTCCTAGATTGAGCCGGAACCGTCCAGGCTTTGCGCCACCGCCTTATTGATCTCAATCCTGCGCCCTTGCTTTTGCTCGACCGCGTCGGGCGGCTTCGGCAGCGTGATGGCCAGAACGCCATTCCGGAACTGCGCCGAGACGTGTCCCGGATCAACCTGGTAGGGGACGGTCAGCGTGCGCTGAAAGGCGCCGTAGGAGCGTTCCGTGCGATGCACCGTGCGGCCTTCCGATTCTTTCTTCTCATCGATCTCCGAGTGCTTCTCACCCTTGATTGTGAGTTGATCGCCCGCGAGGGTCACCTCGATGTCCTCCTCATTGACACCCGGCAACTCGGCGGTGAGCGTCACGGTTTTCTCATCCTCGGCGACGTCCACGCGGGGGGCCAGCACGCCGCCCATGCTGCGGCCGAACCAATCCTCGAAGAGGGAATCGATCTGAGTCTTGAATCCACGGAAATGCTCGACGTCCCGATTGCGGTCGCCCCAGGCGGGGAACCACGACTTGCCTGCCATGGCCGATCTCCGTTACCGGTGGTGCGCCGAGACGCCCTGCATCGCCTCTTCACTGATGGGGCGCGATGCGGCGTTATAAACGTCACCGAGGCTGAGCATCCCGACCATGCGTTTCTTGGCGTTGATCACCGGGAGGCGGCGCACCTTTTTGGTTTCCATGATGCGTACGGCACCATCCAGTTCCTGCGTGTCCAGGCAGAACACCGTTCCCTTGGTCATCACGTCACGGGCGGTCGTCGTCTTCGGGTCCAACCCCATGGCGAGGCAGCGACAGACGAGGTCACGATCGGTGACCATGCCGATCAGGCGGTCATTCTCGCCGATGGGTATGGCGCCGATGTCGTGCTCCTGCATCGCTCGCGCAAGGTGCTCGACGGACGTGCCGGGATCGACCCACTGCACGCCCTTGTGCATGGCCTGTTTGACTTTCATGGACGGCTCCTTCCTGGAGTGCCGCCCCGTCATCCGCAGTGTACTCGAGTTCAACGCCAGTCGCCGCCGCACGTTCCCGATGCCCTGCGCAGGCATGCCAGAACGGTTGCTAACGGCCCGAAACCACGTGCAGCTGCGCCGGCCCGATCAGTTGGCTCAATGCCAGGCGCGCACTATCTCCTCAGTCGTCTTTCGTAAGCGGACCGTTTGATCTTCGACCCCGTCCACCACGTCGATGTCGATGTCATGGTCCATG
>VBAB01000706.1:1374-4629 GCA_005888525.1 Alphaproteobacteria bacterium | reverse complement strand
ACGTGGGCGCATTCCCTCCAAAGCGCTTCCGCCACGATCAAGGAAGGAGTGATGGAGTGATCGGTCCTAAGACAGAGCGTCGGAATTCGGGGTGCAGGCGACCGCCTCGCGCCGTTGGCGGTTCAGAAGCTATGCTTCCAACCCATACCGATTCCTTGGTTGTCGGGACTGCCGTCTTTCCAGGCGTAATAGTACTTCAAGTAGACGGAACTGCTCTGGTCGAACTTCAAAGTGATGGTGGTCGAAGCTTCTGGGGTATTATAGTCGTTTGCGGTATTGAAGGCATCGCGAAAGCGATACGTGATCACGTTCCACGACCACCGCTCGCTGAGATCGATGTCGGCGCGGACGCGCACCACATAATAGGAAAAGTTCCCACCGGAAGATTCCTGCTGGAACCTCTGCCCGACGCCGGCGCTGCCGCCGAACGAACCAAGCTGGTTCAGCTTCCACATATAGCCGAGCGTAGCCTCGAGGTTGTAACTGACTTCTTGGTTATCTGCTTTTATCTGCGGCTCAAAAGAGCCCCCGATAACCGCGCCGCTTGCAAATGTGCGCTCGGCGTTCACCTGAAATTTGGTTGCAGTTGACTCGCCGAAATTACCCGGCGCGCGATCAGACAAGGTCTCTGCCCCGATCGTCCAGCCCTCGGCTTTTGCGCGGCTCGTCAAAGCAACGCAAGTCACCAGGGCCAAGAGTGGGCGGCCGAGACATTGCATGGTGGACTCCATGCAGAAGGAGTGCCGAGTCAGCGCCATGGAAGTCAGCGAACCCAGGGAGCCTTCGACGCTTCCCGTAATTCCGAAGGCTGGTTCGTGATCGCGCGGTTCGCAACCAGTGGGCATTCTCCGAGGGAGTCGTCTCAAAAGCGAATTGTCGCCGACATCGTCGACGAATAGCCTTCCCAGCGATTTTCTGCGTTGAATTCCTTGTAACCCCGTACGTTTATGATGATGGGCATCGCGCCAAGCAGGGTGGTGCCGCTGGCGCCAAGTCCGATTGCATCCACCGAGCCCCTGAACGGGCCGAGGTGGTCACCGCTGCCGGAGTCACCTGTCAACTGACGGTAGTCATAGCCGACAAGACCGACGACAAGCCCGGGCCCGAGTTCGTAACCGATCGCCCATTCGAAGTGAAACTCGTTGCCCGTCTTGTAGTCGGTCGCCGTGTTCTCGAAGTTGAACGTAACTCCGAGCGCCCCATTCCACTGGAGGCTGGTCGCCTTGTTGGCCCACGTGAATGCCCATCCAGTGTCAATACCCGGGCGGTGAAGACCGATGATTGGATTGAACCCAGTCTCATAGCGACCTGTTGGAGCCACAGCTTGGACGTACATGGTGTGAGAAAACTCCCCATGCTGCCAGCCAAGCTGAACTTTGGACACGATATCGCCGAGGCCGCCGCCTTCGGTGCTGCGCTGCGCCGAGAGGACACCCGCCGTCACCATGGCGTCGATGTTGATAAACCCAACTGGAACCGTCGCGGAGACTCCCAGATTGCCACCGAATACCTTGTGATCGAACACATAGAGGCCATTGATGGCACTAATATTGAGGTCAACGGTTGCTCCGGCACCGAGGGTCACGCCGCCGAATTCGACGGTTCTTCCAATGTTGGCGGTGTAGAGGCCCGTGGCTGATGTCACGTACGTGCCCGGAGGTGGCGTAACGCCGGCGCTGAAGGCATTCTGGCCAAGAACGTAGGTTGAGAAGCCATACTCGGCGGCCTTCGCTTCCAAGCCTGCCTCGAGCGACAAGCATCCAGCAACGATGGCCAACAGCAGAAAGCGTGTGGCGCGCATGTCGTGCTCCGAAGATCTCGTTGTCACAGCCGATTTTGCCAAACCATAGGCTGATTCGGCTAAGCCCGCTGTTGTGGGCTTGTCACGTGGCTGAGTACTTCTGGAGCGCGCTTTGGCGATGTCGGCTTCTACACGGGCCGACATTGCCAGCCGAGAGGCGGATCAATCCTCTTGTTCAACAGCGTGAGAGGCGAGCCGAACATGGACGTCGGGGCGGCCAAGACACTCGGTCCTGCGGCCGTGGGTAAGGGTAGTACCCTCGATAGAAGTACATGTTCGAATTGAAATAATGAGGACCGCCAAAGGTGTAGGTGGTGCTGGGGTAACTGTAGAGGACCGGTGCGCAGCAGCCTTGTCCGAACCGGCCGTCCGATCCGTTAGCGCGTCCGGCCGAAACCTCGCTCGGCGCCAGCCAAATCAGCGAGGCTGCGGACACTGCAAGGATCAGAATTCGGCGCATCGCAAATCTCCTGAAGAGCGTGCTGAAGGAAACTGCCTCTTGGCATCCGCAGCGCGAAGCGCAAGGTTAACTCTTGATGTTGGGAGCCATTTGTGAGTGCGCCAGTTCTCGCTTCAATAGTATACGGCCATTATTACTCATACATGAACTGATGCGGCGATCAAGCTCGGCCCCTCCAGCGTCGAGTCCGCTCTGATGGCGACCAGCAGGTTGCGCACTCCCAACTCGCTCAATCTCGATCTCGCGCGATCAAGTGCGCTACCGTCATCCCGCGCCTAGTCAGCAACATTCACTTTCAAAAGTAGTGATTACCCTGATAGCCGAATGTATCGCCGTCGACCCACACTCTGCCGGCTGATCACGAGTGTATGACTTCAGACGCAAGCCGACGCTGCAATCCCTGACGATCACAAGCTTTGGTCCGGACCCTTACGTCTGGGATTTGGATTCGTGCCGGCGGCGAGCCTACAAGCCTCGCACTGAGTGGTCGGCAAACTCTGTAGCGCATGGAGACTTCACCGAACGGCATACGTGTTGATGTCAAGGAGAAGATAGATGTCTCTCACACCATGCAGACGCCGACAGATCGGCGCGTTTGCAGCTTCGCTCTTGCTGGCATCTTTGGCCATCGTGCCGAACTTCGCGCAGAGTCAACAGCAATCCAAGCCCAACATCCTCTTCATCATGGGTGATGATATCGGCTGGATGCAGCCGAGCATCTACCATCGCGGCTTGATGGTCGGCGAAACGCCCAACATCGACCGCATCGGGCAGGAGGGCGCAATCTTCATGGACTATGTCGCCATGCAGAGCTGTACCTCGGGGCGCAATGCCTTCTTTACTGGCATGTATCCGCTGCGTACCGGCATGATCCCGCCCCAACTCCCCGGCAGCCCGTCCTATCTGCGGCCCGGCACTCCGGCGCTCGCCAAGTTCCTGATCGACCTCGGCTATACGACGGGCGAGTTTGGCAAAAACCATCTCGGCGACCACA
>VBAB01000706.1:0-1369 GCA_005888525.1 Alphaproteobacteria bacterium | reverse complement strand
GCATGGCTTCCAGGAATACTGGGGCTATCTCTATCATCTCGATGCCATGCAGCAGGTGAGCTTCCCCGACATCAACAAGAACCCGAACGTGCAGGGCATCGCTCCCCCGTGCAAGAACACGCCGATCCCCGGGGTCCAGGAAGTTTCCGGTGCCGTAGATCCCAAAACGACCATCTGCCTGACGCCGCCCCGCCCGGTGCTCTGGTGCAAATCCTCCGACGGCACGGAGAAGAACCAGACGTGCAGCGACGAAGGCCCGCTGACACTGGAGCGCTCGAAGACGGTGGACGAGGAGATCTCGGCGAAGGTCATCGACTTCCTTGATCGCAACGATCCGAAGAAGACCAACAAGCCGTTCTTCGTCTGGTACAACCCCGCACGCATGCATGTCACCACCGTGCTGTCGCCGAAGTACGAGGCGATGCTGGGTGAGAAAGGCGGCAAGGATTGGGGTGTCAACGAAGCCGGCATGAAGCAGATGGACGACAACATCGGCCTCGTCCTCAAGAAGCTCGACGACATGGGCCAGCTCGACAACACCATCGTCGTTTTCACCACCGACAATGGCGCCGAGGCGATCTCTTTCCCGGACGGCGGCGTCACACCGTTCAAGGGCCAGAAGGGTGAAGCCTGGGAAGGAGGCTACCGTGCACCGATGGTCGTGCGTTGGCCGGGTCACATCAAGCCGGGTACCGTGCACAACCAGCTGTTTGCCGCTCTCGACTGGGTGCCGACGCTGGTCGACATCGCCGGCGGCCCGAAGGGCGATGGGTTGAAGCAGCAGATCGAGGCCGGCCAGTATCCCGGCATCGTGAAGACCACTCTCGACGGCGTCAACCAGCGCGATTACCTCGAAGGTATATCGCAGAAGTCGGCGCGCAACTATTTCTTCTATTTCTCGGGAGCAACGCCGTCGGCGGTGCGCTACAAGAACTGGAAGATGTACTACACCATGTCGCAGCCCGGGCCGGCCGGCTGGATCATGCCGCTCATCCCGTTCCACTTCACCTTGGTGCAGAACATCAAGCGCGATCCGTTCGAGCAGGCAGTCGGCACGGATCAGAAGACGGCCATGAGCATGGGTGGTGCACTCGGCGGCCCCCTGACCGCCTTCCAATACGACTGGAACATGCTACCCATCGGCCAGCAGTTGTGGGAAAAGCATCTTCTGTCGTACGAGAAGTATCCGCCGCTGCAGGCCCCGGAGAGCTACAACCTCAGCCAGGTGCTGCAGGAGGTCAAGAAAGCCAACGGCGGTCATGCAAGCGACTAGGCACCTGAGACGAGCTTGATGTGACTAACGCGGGGTGCCCCACAATCGGGGCACCCCGCGCTCACGATCACGAAGCCTCAAGCCGGCAATTGGAAA
>VBAB01000705.1 GCA_005888525.1 Alphaproteobacteria bacterium | reverse complement strand
CCGCCTCGCAGCGCGCATCGACGGCGAACGCCTCCTCCTCGAAGGGGAGCGTGCCGTGGCAGACGTCCTCCGGCACCGCCACCACCACGGGCCCCGGCCGGCCGGAGGTCGCAACCTGGAAGGCGCGGCGGATCAGCTCCGGGATGCGGGCGGCCTCCTCGATGCGCAGCAGCTCCTTGCACGCCGGGCGCAGGATCTCGACCTGTCGCGCCTCCTGCGTCATGTTCTTGCCCGCATGCATGCGATTGGTGTCGCCGATGAAGGCGACAACCGGCGTGCCGGCGTTGAGCGCCTCGATCAGGCCAGTGGCGAGGTTGGTGGCGCCGGGGCCCAGCGTGGCATCGACCAACCCGACACGGCCCGACACCTTGGCGTAGGCGTCGGCCGCGAACGCGCCGCAGCGCTCGTCGTTGATGAGGTGGTGGTCGAGCTTGAGCCGCCGCGCCGCGTCGTAGAACGCCAGCAGCTGGAAGCCGCCCATGCCGAACATCGGTCCTGACCTGAACGCCTTGAGCATGCGGGCCATCGCCTCGCCGCCCGTCATCTCGTTCGCCTGCGCCATCTCGGCATCTCCTTCCGTGCCTTGGCTCGCGCCAACGTGCATCCTGCGTTTGCCCTCTCCCTCTCGGGGGAGAGGACGCGAGGCCATGACTTACAGGCGCGTACTCTACGACATCAACTTGCCATGCGCTGCAAGGCGCGGCTGTAAGTCATTCGGCCGAGCTGGTGAGGGGCCACTTCGTTCTTCTCACGCGTCAAGGCCCCCTCATCCGGCCCATCGTGCCGGAGGCGCGTCTTCGACACGACGGGCCACCTTCCCCCCAAGCGGAAAGCCTCGCGGCACCTCTGATGGGAGGGCCGCCCCCGACTGTCAACGCGCGTCGGGGTGTCAGGCCCGTCCTGCCGAAGGCGGGCACTAGAAACGGGTCTGACACCATTGCACGACACCATTGCACAGCGCCGTCTCGAAGT
>VBAB01000704.1:1591-5290 GCA_005888525.1 Alphaproteobacteria bacterium | reverse complement strand
CTCGTCACACGCATCGCCGATCTCGATGGTCCAGCGATGGGCGCTCACCGCAGAAAGGGCCGCATCCACCGCTACCGCCGCACATTCGGCTATTGGCGCGAGCGACCCATCGTCATCACATCCGGCCATCGCCTTCACTATTTCCCTGCCGAGATCGTCTACAGGTATTTGCCGGGCGACTGCTGTTGGCGCCGCGGCGGGCGCTAGCGCGAGATCGTTACTGATGGAAGCACTGGCCGCTCGCTGCATTGATCGCAAGGGCTGAACCTGCCCTTCGAGCTCCGCGAGCCGGTCCACATCCGATTTGGTCAATCCGACGCATCGCCGAAGCGCAAAACGTACGAACAGGCCTATGGGTTCTTTGGCCGGGCTTGGGCTTGGCCGATAGCTTGGCCGATGGCGGGGAGCCGGTGCCCACGAGCCGCGGGCTTCGTGATCTGCGCTGCCGCGGCGGCGACAGCCTCGCACCTGCAGCAAGCTAACGCGTCATAGAGGGCTCGTACCTATGATGTGTGCTGCGGAGATCGCTTGCCGCCGAGGCTGTAGGTCGACTGGCATTGCAGGCGTCGCAGAGCCAGGCGGCAAGGCGAGCAGTGTGTTGAGCCAAGCTAGTGGGCGCGTGTTAGGCGCCTGTCACGGAACGCGCGGGCCTGGTGCGATGTTGAAGTTCATCATGAGCGTGGCGAGTGAGCAGCATTCAGCCAATCGGGGGACCCATTGTTCTTTGTAGCATTGGCGGCGGACTATGATGGAACGTTGGCGCTAGACGGCAAGGTCGACGCGCCAACGATCGAAGCGCTCCGCGAATTGAAGGCGTCGGGACGAAAGCTTGTTCTCGTCACCGGCAGAGACCTGGCGGATTTGCGCAAAGCGTTCAACGAGATGGCCCTCTTCGACCTCGTGGTCGCAGAGAACGGCGCTCTTCTCTTCGACCCGGCAAACGAACAGGAAAATCCTCTCGGCAAGCCGCCTCCGCCGGCCTTCGTCGCACGCTTGCGGGAACTAGGTGTGGCACCGCTGACCGTGGGTCGCTCCATCGTGGCAACGTGGGAACCGAATGAAACGTTAGTGCTCAAGGCAATCCGCGACCTTGGACTGGAACTGCACATCATCTTCAACAAGGGCGCGGTGATGGTGCTGCAAAGCGACATCAACAAGGCCTCGGGCCTGAAGCAGGCCCTAAAGCTGTTGGGTCTATCGCGCCATAACGTGGTCGGCATCGGCGATGCCGAAAATGATCAGGCCTTCCTCGGTGCCTGCGGCTGCTCGGTGGCGGTGGCAAATGCGCTGGAGACGGTCAAGGAAAGGGCGGATTTGGTGGTCGCAGACCATGGGAGAGGCGTGGCTGAACTTGCGAAGCTTCTCACCGAAGCGGATCTCGCTGTGGTGCACTCCCGCGTGGATGAAGCGCAACCGGTCCTCGGCACAAGAGAAGACAATACGTCCATCCGTCTCACGCGTTCGGAAACGGTGCTGGTGACGGGGTCATCGGGTGGAGGTAAATCGACGATCGTTACGGCGCTTCTGGAGCAGATGCGCGAGGCGGAGCTGCAGTTCTGCGTGATCGATCCGGAAGGCGACTATGCCGAGTTGCACGAGGCCATCGTCGTCGGCGATGCCAAGCGCGAGCCCAGCATTGCGGAAGCGATAAGGCTACTGTCCAAACCCGCCAACAACGTCGTCTTGAACCTGGTGGCGATAGATCCAGGAGAGCGTCCGCCGTTCCTGGCCGCGTTTTTGCCCGAACTCGCAAAACTGCGTGCGAGGAGCGGGCGACCCCATTGGATCGTCGTTGACGAGGTGCATCATTGTCTGCCAGCGAAATGGGAGCCGGCCCCGGTTACGCTCCCGCGCGAACTGCCGGCGATGATCGCAGTTACGGTGCATGCGGATGCGGTATCGCACGATTTCCTCGCCCTGGTTTCCACGGTGGTCGGGGTCGGGGAGGGAGGTGGGCCCGCGATCATGCGATTCTGGCAGGCGCTTGACCGTCCGCAGCCATCGCTGCCCGAACGCACGCCGGCAGCGGGTCGCATTCTCGTTGTGCGAGGCGGCGTTGCCGAAGTTCTCATCGGCGCGATGCCCAAGGAACGGCAGCGGCGTCATATTCGAAAGTACGCCGAAGGCGAGCTGGGGCAGGACAAGAGCTTCTATTTTCGGGGTCCAGAGGGCGCCCTGAGACTGCGGGCGCAAAACCTATCGACGTTTCTCGATCTCGCGGCGGGCGTGGATGATCAGACGTGGATGTATCATCTGCGGGAGGGAGCTTATTCGAAGTGGTTTCGGGAGGCGATCAAGGATGAGCTGATGGCAGCGGAGGCGGCCAGCGTTGAGCGCAATGCCGCCTTGTCGGCGCTGGAGAGCCGGGCGCGGATCAAGGCGGCGGTCCAGCAGCGCTACACGGTGCCGGCCAAGAAGGATTGAGGCGCCACTTTCATTTCGGCGACGATCTGGAGCCGATTGATCCCAGTAGAGTCAGGCTAGTGTCGCGCCCACCGCCAGGCACTGGGATCAAGCTCCCTACGTTGTTCCGGCTGGCCCGCTGCATGTGCTTTGGGTACATTGCCTCGCCATGAAGCGGCTTTGCCTTTCACGGATTCGGCAGCGCCATGTCGTCGAGGGTCGTCGTCTCGATGCAGGGACAGAATTTGCCCTCAGGGCCGATGGGCGAGCCGGTGCGCGTGCGATCCTGGCTACCCTCGCCCGGCGCCGTTTCGAAAACCGGTCCGAAGGTCAGCGCCTGCGCAAGCTGCTGCGCTATGAGGGTGCGCTATGGTCCGCCGGTGTCGAGCATGTGGCCGGCGTGGATGAAGCGGGCATGAGTCCGCTTGCCGGACCGGTCGCCGCAGCGGCGGTCATCTTCGCCCCGGGCTCGCGAATACCGGGTGTCGATGACTCCAAGAAGCTCGATGCTGCGATGCGCGAGCGGCTGGCGGGCGAGATCAGGACAACGGCCGGGTTGCCTTTGCCGAAGTCGATGAGATCGACAGCATAAACATCTATTGGGCAAGCCGCCTTGCGATGCGTCGCGCGATCGATGGCCTTGCCATTGGGCCCCAGCATGTGCTGGTCGATGGCCGCCAGCTCAAGGGGCTGGACGTGCCGCAGCAAGCGATCGTCAAAGGCGATGCCAAAAGCCTGACGATCGCGGCGGCTTCCGTTCTCGCGAAGACTGCCCGGGACGAGCGGATGTGCCGGCTCGATGCAGCATATCCCGGCTACGGCTTCGCCCGGCACAAGGGGTATCCCGTGGCCGAACATCAAGCAGCGCTCGAGAGGCTCGGCGCGTGCCCGGAGCATCGGCGTTCCTTTGGGCCCGTGCGCAGCGTATTAAGTCTGCCGCCTTTGCCAGCCTGGCCAGCGCCCACGGGCGCCGTTTGTGCCACCGTTTCGAAGCTTCCGATCTCCACCGAGTGATCCAGCGGTTCGAGCTTAGGCGTTGCCATGGCCGTTCGTGCATGGGGTGCCGTGGGTTTGTATAGTGAACGCCTCATGCAGCTGGGGGTAGCAGTGTCCGTCAAGAAACCGGCCTTGCTGGCGGGAGACTGGGAAGGCAACGAATTCCTGGAGCTTGCGGAAGCTTCGGCCGGGATAGGCGTGTGGGACATGGATCTTGCGACCGGTTTGGTGCGCGGGCGCCCGCAGTTCTTCCGCGTCATGGGCATCGAACCCAGCACGCAGCCGGTCTCCGTCGAAGTC
>VBAB01000704.1:0-1564 GCA_005888525.1 Alphaproteobacteria bacterium | reverse complement strand
CGGGACAGACTATTACGAGAACGAATACCGGATCGTGAGGCCAGACGGGCAACTGCGTTGGATCCTGGGCCGCGGCCGGGTCGTGCGTGATACGCTCGGCAAGCCTGTGCGCTACTTCGGGGTCGACATCGACATCACGGAACGCAAGCGCGCCGAGACCGAGCTGCGCGCGGCGCAGTCGCGGTTTCTCTCGGTGTTTCAGCTGGCGCCGATCGCGATGAGCCTCGGCACACTTCGAGACGGTCGTTACATCGACGTGAATGCCGCCCTGCTTGCGCAAACCGGCTATCGCCGGGAAGACATCATCGGGCGGACGGCAAGAGAGTTGTCCGCATACGTGGAGAAACGCGACTTTGAGCGCGTTCGCGAACTTCTTGCTAGTCAAGGCAAGGTTCGAGGCCTTGAGCTGCAGCTACGGGGCAAGATGGACGTCCGGACGGTCTTGTTCAGCGCCGACATTGTCGCGTTCGGCGATGAGCAGTGCCTTCTGACGGCCTCTGTCGACATCACGGACCGCAAGGCTGCGGAAAGCGCGCTCCTAGAGAGCGAGCAGCGCTATCGCGATCTCGTGCATAATGCCAACGACATCGTCGCCACCGTCGATTTGCAGGGACGTTTTACTTCGATCAATCCGGCGGTCGAGAGGGTACTGGGACAGAGACCTGAGGAACTTATCGGCGTGTCGGTCGAGACTCTTATCCCTGTCGAGGAGCGGCCAAAGCATCAATCGATGCTTCAGCGCAAAATCGAGGGCGAAGGCGCAACGCGGTACGAAACGCAAATTCAGTCGAAAGAGGGACGACGCGTGACGCTCGAGGTCAACTCGAAGTTGATTAGAGACAGCAACGGAGATCCCGTCGCCATCCACTCGATCTCACGGGACATCACCGAGCGGAAGGACGCGGAAGCGCGCCAAACGCTTCTCCTGCGGGAGTTGCAGCATCGCGCGAAGAACTTGCTCGCGGTGGTGCAGTCAATCACGCTGAGCACGCTCAGGAACGTCCCGGGCAGCGCCGCTGTCCAGGCGACAATTCTGGGGCGTTTCCAAGCGCTCGCGCGCGCCCAGGATTTTGTCGCGGCAGGCCCAGGGGGCGGTGCGAGCCTCGATGAGATTGTCCGAGCCGAGTTGGCGCCCTTCGTCTCGCAGGCCTCGATCGAGGGACCAGCACTCATCGCGCGCACGTCGTTTGCGCAAATGTTCGCACTCGTCGTCCATGAGCTTGCGACCAATGCGACCAAGTATGGCGCATTGTCCACGCCCGACGGCCACATCTCGATCCGATGGAGCGTGGATGGCGACGCCTTCTCCTTCTGGTGGATCGAGCGCGGCGGGCCAGCAGTCGAGCCGCCTTCCACCACCGGGTTTGGCACCAAACTGATCAATGCCGCATTGGACGAAGCGCCGAAGGTTTCGTACCGATCCAGCGGTTTGGAATACGCCGTGGTGATCCCGATGGAGCAACTCAGACCCTGACGTGGATGTCCTCCAAACACGGATGCCGCGTGGGCGTGACGCGGGAAGGCTGCTCGAGCGGGCTTATCCCCCGCTGTAGCCGCCGATTAC
>VBAB01000459.1 GCA_005888525.1 Alphaproteobacteria bacterium | reverse complement strand
TCTGCCCGGCGGTCAGGATCTTGCCGCGCGCCACCTGGCTCAGCGCCATGTCGACGACGAGCGGCGGCGCATTTCTCTGCGGCGCCGCGAAGGCGAGCGGGCTGGTGCCGAATAGCGCCCGCTTGCCGCCCCAGGGCGCGATCGCCTTGGGCGTATTGCCGAAGGCGAGCGCGACCAGGCCCACCTCCGCCAGCCGCTCGACATGGCGACCGACGACGCCGAAGTGATGCGAGCGCACGAGGCCCGCCGCGGCAATGCCGGTCGCGGCCGCGAGGGTGGGCAGCCGCTCGACGGCCAGGTCGATGGCCGGAAAGGCGAAGCCGTTGGCGACGTCGATCATCAAGGTGCCGGGCCGCGTCTGGCGCACGATCGGGGTCGCGTGGCCGTCGACCTTGCCGGCCCGCGCTTGCGCCGCGTAGATCGGCACCCGGCTGATCCCGTGGCCCTTCTGCCCGTCGATCTCGGCCTGCGCCAGCGCGCGGGCCACCGAGCGCGCGTTGGCCTCGGCCGTGCGCGAGGCGGCGAGCGCGGCGGCGATCAGCCCTTCGAGCTCTCCTGCGCCTATCGTTGCAGTCTCTGCCATCGCAGCCTCATACTATCTCAGGAAAATCGAAGCTATCGTCATGGGCCATCCTCATCCCCACGACGCAGCGTGTGAAGAAATCGAAACGGCGGATCGTAGATGAAGACGACTCGGCGCAGAGATTCCCCTCCCCTTGATGGGGAGGGGTTAGGGGTGGGGTGAACCCGCGAGCGTCGCCCGTGCGTGTGCCCCCACCCCCGAACCCTCCCCACGGAGGGGAGTCCGAGCGGCTCGCGCTTGATGCGATTTCGCACGCGCCTCCGCGGGGATGACGTCGCGGTCGTGGCAACCTGGCCATTACTCCCATCGCTAGGCGAACCGGTATGTGCGGCTCAATAGCAGAATACGGCGACATTGCGCTATTGTATCGGCCCGGAGACTCAGGGGACGGCCATGGCCTTTCTGATCGCCAGCAGCTCGCGTGCGGAGGAGTTCGCGGCGTTCGCCCGCGACCTCGATCCGGCGCTCGACGTGCGCGTCGCGCCCAATCTCGGCAAGGCCGAGGAGATCGAGTATGCGCTCGCCTGGCAGCCGCCGAACGGGCTGCTCAAGACGCTGCCGAACCTGCGCCTGATCGTCTCCGTCGGCGCCGGCGTGGATGCTCTGCTCGCCGACCCCGACCTGCCGCACGTGCCCATGGTGCGCTTCGTCGATGCCGACCTCACCGGCCGCATGACGGAGTACGTGGCGCTGCACGTGCTCTACCACCACCGCCGCATGAGCGAGTTCGGCGAGCTGCAGCGGCGCAAGGTGTGGAAGTACCTGGCCGAGCCGGCCGCGCACGAGGTCCGCGTCGGCCTGATGGGCCTCGGCGTGCTGGGCTCGGCCGCGGCGCGCGCGCTCGGGGTGTTCGGCTACCAGGTGCGGGGCTGGAGCCGCTCGCCCAAGTCGCTCCAGGGCGTGGCCTGCTACGCGGGGCCGGGAGAGCTCGATGCCTTCCTGGCCGATACCGACATCCTGGCGGTGCTGCTGCCGCTGACGCCGGACACGCACGGCATCCTGGATCGCCGACTGCTCGCCAAGCTGTCGCGGCGGGGACGCGACGCGCGGCTGCCGGGCCCGGTGCTGATCAACGCCGGCCGCGGCGGGCTGCAGGTCGACGCCGACATCGCCGCCAGCCTGGCGGCCGGCGAGCTCTACGCCGCCTCGCTCGACGTGTTCGAGGCCGAGCCGCTGCCGCACTCGAGCCCGCTGTGGTCGCACCCGCGCGTCGTCGTCACGCCGCACAACGCCGCGGAAAGCGCCCCCGCCGCCATCGTGCGCTACGCGCTGCGCCAGATCGCGGCGCTGCGCCGGGGCGAGCCCCTGCAGAACCTCGTCGACCGCGGGCGCGGGTATTGAGCCTACCTGTCATCCCGGCCGGAGCGCGTCAGCGCGCAGAGCCGGGACCTAGGGGCCACAATCGTTCTCGCGGCCCTGGGTCCCGGATATTTCGCTTCGCGAAATTCCGGGATGACTATTCTCACCGCGACGCGGCGAAGTCGTGCCGGCTGGTGCGGATCAGGAAGACCAGCGGGAAGGCCAGCAGGCTCATCCACATCATCAGCTTGAAGTCGTTGGCGTAGGCGATGATCGTCGCCTGCTGGGTGATGAGGTTCTCCAGCAGGGCGCGCCCCATGTCCGTCGTCGGGTCCAGCATCGCCGCGGCCGGATCGGCCATCGCCTGATTGAACGGGGTCAGGCTCTCGGACAGGTGGGCGCGCATCATGATGGTCTTGTTGGTGAGATTGGCGATGACGATGGAGACGCCGATCGAGCTGCCGAGATTGCGTATCAGCGTCCACATGGCCGTGCCCTGCGTGCGCAAGGCGACCGGCACCGTGGAGAGCGCGATCATGTTCAGCGGCACGAACATCAACCCCAGCCCGAACCCCTGCAGCATGCTGACCCACACGATCGTGCGCGTGGCCGTGTCGGGAGTGAAGTCGATGGAGTAGTTGAGCGACACGACGCAGCACGTGAGCCCGCAGAAGAGCAGAATGCGCGGATCGATCAGCGTCATCATGCGCCCGGCCATCAGCATGGAGACGCCCATGCCGAGGCCGCGCGTCCCCAGCAGCACCCCCGCGTCGATGATGGGATAGCCCATCATCCCCTGCAGCATGGGTGCCATCAGCGCCATGCTCGCCACCAGCATCACGCCGCACACGAACATGAAGACGAGGCCGATGTTGAAGTTGCGGTCGCGGAAGATTTCGATGGAGATGAACGGCCGCTCCGTCGTCAGCGAGTGCGCGATGAAGAAATAGAAGGCGACGAGCGAGACGATAGCCATCAGCACGATCTCGTTGGAATCGAACCAGCCCAGCTGCTCGCCCCGGTCGAGCAGCAGCTGCAGCGCGCCAATGGCGATGCCGAGCGCGGCAAAGCCGAGCCAGTCGAAGGCGAGCGTGCGGTTGCCCTCGGTCTCGGCCATGAAGGTCATGATCCCGATCACGGTGATGACGCCGACGGGCAGGTTGATGAAGAACACCCAGCGCCAGGAGTAGTACTCGGTCAGCAAGCCGCCGAGGATCGGGCCCATGATGGGGCCGATCATCACGCCCATGCCCCACAGCGACATGGCCCAGCCGCGCTGATTTGGCGGATAGATCTCCAGCATCACCGACTGCGACAGCGGCACCAGCGCCGCGCCGAACATGCCCTGCAGCAGGCGGAACAGCACCATCTCCTCGATATTCTGGGCAATTCCGCACAGCATGGAGGCGACGGTGAAGCCGCTCACGCAGATCAGCAGCAGCTTCTTGATGCCGAAGCGGCTGGCGAGCCAGCCGACCGGGGCCGTCATGACGGCGGCCGCCACCACGTACGACGTCAGCACCCAGCTCACCTGGTCGAGCGTGGCCGAGAGGCTGCCCTGCATGTAGGGGAGCGAGACGTTGGCGATGGTGATGTCGAGCACCTGCATGATGGTCGCCATCATGATGAAGATGGTGACCAGCAGCCGCTGCAGGGCCGGGCCGGCGCGCTGTGCGCCCTGGGCGGTCATGGGTCTGGATCCTGGGCCACCCTGCTCGAGGAGAACAGCCGCGCCACCCGGCCGCGATGGCCGGTGTCGATCTCGACGGTCGCGCTCATGCCCGAGCGCAGCCGGTGCACGTCCTGGCCCGGCTCGAACTCGATCCTCAGGGGCACGCGCTGCACGATCTTGATCCAGTTGCCGGCCGCGTTCTGGGCCGGAAGGATGGTGAATTGCGCCCCCGTGCCCGGGCTGATGGCCGCGACCGTGCCGCGCCACTGCCGCGAGGGGAATGCGTCCACCGTAATGGTCACCGGCTGGCCCGCGCGCATGTAGGTGAGGTCGGTTTCCTTGGGGTTGGCCTCCACCCACACGGCATCGGTGCCGATGATGCTGAAGACGGCCATGCCGGCGGTCAGGTAGCGCCCCATCTGGATGCTGGTCACCTGCGTGGCAACGCCGGCGATGGGGGCGCGCAGCACCGTGTTGGCCAGATCCCGCCTGGCGCGGTCGAGGGCGACGGTTGCCTCGATGTACTGGGGATACTTGTCGAGCGGCAGCGCCACATCGCCCAGCAACTGGTTGCGCGCGACCGCCTCCTGCTGCACCAACTGTTCGAGCAGCGACTTGGAGGCCATCAGCAACACCCGCGACTTGTCGAGATCGGAGGGCGTGCTGATGCGGTTGTTGAGCAGCGAGGTCTTGCGATCGAAGTCGGCCTGATTGGCGGCGACGCTCTGACGCCCCAGCTCGATCTGCTTGCCGAGGCTCGCAAGCGAGCTCTTGAGGTTGTCGAAATCGGTCTTGATGCGCGTCAGCCTCGCCTCGGCCTCCTGCGCCGCCAGGCGGTAGGGCACCGGGTCGATCGAGAACAGCTCGTCGCCCGGCGACAGCAGCTGGCCCTCGGTGACGGTGATGCGCACGACCTTGCCCGACACCTCCGGCGTGATCAGCACCTTCTGGGCGCCGACGTAGGCGTTGTCGGTGGACACATAGCGCCCGCTCACGAGATAGAAATAGAGCCCGATGGCGGCGGCGAGCGCGGGGATGACCAGCATCAACGCCGCGCGCAACGACGGGGCCCGCACCGTCAGCGCGGCAGACGCTCGCAGCTGCGTGAACGTGCTAGCCGACATTGCTGGTAGTCCTGGCGCCATTGGCGACACCGCGCTTTCCGGCGGCACGGCGGATGTTATTGCGGATGAGCAACAGCTTCTGCAGCAGATCAGCCACGTCGGCCTCGTCCAGCGAGGCCAAAACATCTGACCCGATCTCCTTCCCGAGCGGGGCGAGATGCAGGAGCGTGGTGCGTCCCTTTTCCGTCAGATAGAGCCGATTGGCGCGCCGGTCGCGCGGATGGGGGCGGCGCTCGACAAGGCCGTGCAGGCACAGCCGGTCGATCAGGCGCACGAGCGAAATGGGTTGTATCTCGAGATTTTCGGCCAATTCGGCCTGCGTCATGCCCTCCTGCCGCTGCAGACGCACCAGCGCACCCCACTGGGCTCGCGTCATGCCGTGCTCCCGGGCGCGCTGGTCGATGTAGGTTCGCATCGTGCGAGCCACCTCGGAGAGCTGGAGCAGGATTTCCCGCCGCGAGTGCGCTGGTCGCTTCATGAGCTTATAATAAGCTTGCTTACTATCTGGCGCTACTGGGGCTCTCGGCAGGGCTGCCATGCGGCGCGCCAAGCGGTGGCATTCCCGTCTTAATCTCGAGTCCTTAATGGAACTGCGCGGCGTTGCACGAGCGGTGCGGGCTTGGTTAATGGCGTCCGAGGTCGCGCGGCAACGAGGAGCACGAGCTTCCCGCGACGCGGAAGCGCGAGCGCAGCCGCCGCGCGTGCTTCCGCCACGATGAGCCGCGCAATTGTGGGTTGCGCGCTGATCGGCTATCTAGCTGGACCAAGGGGTCGCATGTCCGAATTTTGCAGCTGCCACTCACCCCCGCCGTCCAACTCCCCTGAACCTCGGCACGCTCTCCTCTCGCAGCGGGGGCTCCTGTTGAAGCGGCCTCGGCCTGTCCTTGGAAATGCGCAATGAGCAGACGTTTCGTCATTACCGGAGTGGTGCTTGCTGCGCTTCTCGGCGGCCTCGGCTACTTCCAGTTCGTCTTCAAGCCGCAGATGATCCGCTCGTTCCTGTCGCAGATGAAGCCGCCGCCCGCGACGGTAACGGCCGAGCCGGCGCGCACCGAGCAATGGATCGAGCGGCTTTCCTCCATCGGCACGCTGATCGCATCGCAGGGCGTCGACGTGACGAGCCAGGTCGCTGGCATCGTCACGGAGGTGCTGATCGACAGCGGCAAGGAGGTCGATCAGGGCACCAAGCTCGTCCAGCTCGACATATCGGTCGAGGTTGCCGATCTCGCCAGCGCCGTCGCCACGCACCGCGAGGCGGAGGTTGCCTACGCGCGCCAGACCGACCTGATGACCAAGAAAGTGACATCGGAGGCGAACCTGGATACGGCGCGGGCCAAGCAGGAGACGGCCCAGGCGGCGGTCAAGCGCATTCAGGCCGTCATTGCCCAGAAGGCCATTGCCGCCCCGTTCAGCGGCCGCGCCGGCATCCGCAAGGTCGAGAAGGGCCAGTACGTGTCGGCCGGCATGGCACTGGTCTCGCTGCAGGCGCTCGACCCCATCCGCGCCGACTTCCCCATGCCCGAGCAGCACATCGGCAAGCTGCGCGTCGGCGAGGCGGTCGAGCTGACCGTCGATGCGTTTCCCGGCCAGGTCTTCCAAGGCGAGATCCAGTCCCTCGATGCGCGCGTCGCCCAGGACACGCGCACGCTGCTTGTGCGGGCCATCCTTCCCAACAAGGAGCGCAAGCTGCTGCCCGGAATGTTCGCCAACGTGACCGTTCTGGTGGGCGAGGCGGGAGATGTGGTCACCGTGCCGAGGACGGCGATCACCTACAGCCTGTATGGCGACAGCGTGTACGTGGTGAAGCCGGCGCCGGAGAAGGAAGGGGCGGCCGCGACCTCGTCGGCCGCGGCCGGCCAGCCTGCCGGCGAGCAGCTCATCGCCGAGCGCCGCTTCGTGCGCACGGGCCAGGTGCGCGACGGCCGCGTCGCCGTTACGTTCGGCCTTGCCGCCGGCGAGCGGGTCATCACCACCGGACAGCTCAAGATCAATCCGGGGGCGTCGATCCGCATCGACAACTCGCAGCCCCTCACCCCGCCCGACGTTCGGCCCAAGCAATAGGGCGGTGCCATGTCGTTCACCGATATTTTCATTCGCCGTCCCGTGCTCGCCAGCGTCGTGAGCCTGCTGATCCTGCTGATCGGCCTCGCCTCCGGCTTCAACCTGACCGTGCGGCAGTATCCCAAGATCACCAACACGACGATCACGGTCACGACGGTCTATCCCGGCGCCAATGCCGACCTCATCAAGGGCTTCATCACGGTGCCGATCCAGCAGGCGGTGGCGAGCGCGGAGGGCATCGACACCCTCACGTCCTCCTCGCAGCAGAATGTCAGCACCGTGACGCTGAATTTGCGCCTGGACGCCAATCCGGATCGCGCCGTTGCCGACGTGCTGTCCAAGATCCAGCAGGTCAAGAGCGTGCTGCCGCGCGAGTCGCAGGACCCCATCGTCATCAAGCAGACGGGCGAGTCCACGGCGCTCATGTATCTCTCCTTCAACAGCAAGGTGATGGGCGCATCGCAGATCACCGACTACCTGACGCGCGTGGTGCAGCCGCGACTGCAGACCATCAACGGCGTGGCGAATGCGCAGATCCTGGGCGGCCAGACCTTCGCCATGCGCATCTGGCTCAACCCCGACAAGATGGCGGCGCTGGGCGTCACCCCGGTCGACGTGCGCAATGCGCTCGCCAACAACAACTTCGTCACGGCAGCGGGCCAGGTGAAGGGCGATTTCGTGCAGACGACGATCAACGCCGAGACCTCGCTCGACAACGCGGCGGCCTTCGGCAAGCTGGTCGTGGTGACGCGCGGGGACGCGCTGATCCGCCTCGACGACATCTCCACCATCGAGCTGGGGCCGGAAAACGCCGATTCCTCCTCCGTGTTCGACGGGCTGAAAGCCGTCTTCATCGGCATCTATGCGACGCCGACGGCGAACCCGCTCACCGTGATCGGCGACGTGCGCAAGTCGTTCCCTGACATCCAGCGCCAGCTGCCGGCGGGCATCGAGGCGGCCATCGCCTACGACGCCACCAAGTTCATCAACGCCTCGATCGAGGAAGTGGAGAAGACGCTGCTGGAGGCCGCGCTGATCGTCATCGTCGTGATCTTCCTGTTCCTGGGCAACTTGCGCTCCACGCTGATCCCGATCGTCACCATTCCGCTCTCGCTCATCGGCGTGATGTTCGCCCTGCTGGCGTTGGGCTATTCCATCAACCTGCTGACCCTGCTGGCGCTGGTGCTGGCCATCGGCCTCGTCGTCGACGATGCCATCGTGGTCGTCGAGAACATCTATCGCCACATCGAGGAGGGCATGCAGCCCTTCGATGCGGCGCTGAAGGGCGCGCGCGAGATCGCCGTCCCCGTCATCTCCATGACGATCACGCTGGCGGCGGTGTATGCGCCGATCGGCTTCGTCTCCGGGCTCACGGGAGCGCTTTTCCGCGAGTTCGCGTTCACGCTCGCCGGCGCCGTGGTCGTGTCGGGCGTCATCGCCCTGACGCTGTCGCCGATGATGGCCTCCAAGCTGCTCAAGGGCGAGCAATCGAGCGGCCGCTTCGTGCGCTTCCTCGACCGCACCTTCGACAACCTCCGGCAGCGCTACGCGCGCCGGCTCAACGGCACGCTCGAGTACCGGCCGGTGACGCTGCTCATCCTCGCCGGCGTCATAGCGGCGGTCGGCATGATGTACACCGCGGCGCAGAAGGAGCTGGCGCCCGAGGAGGACCAGGGCATCCTCTTCAACATCGTCAAGACGCCACAGACCGGCAACCTCGACTACCTGGAGCAGGGGACGTACGCGCTCAACAAGGTGTTCGAGACCGTGCCGGAGAAGGAGCACGTGTTCATCATCAACGGCTTCGGCAGCAACGTGCACCAGGCCATCGCCGGCATCCTGTTCAAGCCCTGGGACCAGCGCCAGCGCACGCAAAAGCAGATCCTGCAGAGCCTGCAGCCCGCGGTGGCCGGCATCGCCGGCGCCCAGGCGATCTCCTTCGCGCTCCCCTCGCTGCCCGGCTCGACCGGCGGGCCGCCGGTGCAGTTCGTCATCACCACCACCGCGGACTATCCGCAGCTGGCGCAAGTGCTGGCCGAGGTGCAGGGGGAGGCCCAGAAGAGCGGGCTCTTCATCTTCACCGACTCGGACCTGAAATTCGAGACGCCGCAGGTGGAGCTCAAGATCGACCACGACAAGGCCAACCGCCTGGGCATCAGCATGCAGGACATCGGCACGTCGCTGGCGACGCTGCTGGGCGGCAACTACGTCAACCGCTTCAATCTCTACGGCCGCAGCTACCAGGTCATCCCCCAGGTGCCGCGCGACTTCCGGCTGACGCCCGAATGGCTCAGGCGCTACGAGGTGCGCACCGCAGCCGGCGCGCTGGTGCCGCTCTCGAGCATCGCCTCCGTCGGCCAGTCCGTGCAGCCCAACGCGTTGACGAGCTTCCAGCAGCTCAACTCCGCGACGCTGTCGGGCGTGCCGTTTCCCGGCCGCACGGTGGGCGAGGCCATCGACTTCCTCAAGGCGACGGCCGTCCACAAGCTGCCCGAAGGCTTCTCCTACGACTTCCAGGGCGAGAGCCGGCAGTACGTGCAGGAAGGCAGCACGCTCGTCATCACGTTCGTCTTCGCGCTCATCATCATCTATCTGGTGCTGGCCGCGCAGTACGAGAGCTTCCGCGATCCCCTGATCATCCTGATCGCACTGCCGACCGCCATGTTCGGCGCGCTCATCCCGCTCAACCTCGGGCTCGCGACCGTCAACATCTACACGCAGGTGGGGCTCGTGACGCTGATCGGGCTCATCTCCAAGCACGGCATCCTGATGGTCGACTATGCCAACCGCCTGCAGGAGAGCGAGGGGCTCTCCCGCCGCGCGGCTATCGAGAAGGCGGCGGCCATTCGGCTGCGTCCCATCCTCATGACCACCGCCGCCATGGTGGTCGGCATGGTGCCGCTGCTCACCGCCAGCGGGGCGGGAGCCGCCAGCCGCTTCT
>VBAB01000703.1 GCA_005888525.1 Alphaproteobacteria bacterium | reverse complement strand
TTCATCCGCCTCACCAACCGCTTCTTTCCGCAGATCCGCGTAAGACACCCAATGCCATGTCACCGCTTCGAGGCCAACATCCGAGGGAAGAGCCCGGTGCGTTAGCAGCGCACGCCGGGATCTGTGCGGGGGGCGGTCGGCAACGACCGTCCCTACCGCGACCCTCACAAAAGGCGATGCACAATCTGTGAAGCTGGATTCCTAGGGCTGCGAGCCCGAGCGCGAAGCACTGCGCTTGACGTTATCGAGGTGCACGGCGGGGTTCGAGCTGGCCTCGCGCTGGCCGCTCCCTTGGGTTGCCGCTTCGAAGACGCCGGTCATTGCCAAAGCAAATGCGATTGCCACAACAACACCGATAGCGAAGGTACCAATTGCCGCCCTCGTAAGATGCCTTTGGGTTACGGGTACAATCGGAACAACAGCTGGTCGTTGCGAGCCATCCACGCCGTTATACCAGAGGCTGTGATGCTCCTTGGCCCAGTTGCGATCGACCCATCCACTCCACATAGCGCTGAATGCGCCCTCCATCCCAACTGTCCCGATGTAGATGTGGCCGATGATCAGACCGACCATGAGCAGGGCGATGGCCGCGTGCAGGGATTGCACGATCTGCATTCCGGAATAGCCTGTCCAAAGAAACGGAAACATCATTCCGACGCCGGTTACCGTGAGCGAGAGCCCACCCAGCACGACCGACCAAAAGACGAGCTTTTGCCCCGCATTGAACTTCCTCGCTGGTGGATTCTTGCCATCTGTTCGCAGAAATCCCCCGCCACGCTTGAGCCATTGCCAGTCGAGCCCCTCCCAGAGGTTCTGGCGCGTCCAAAGCGCGATCATCGCAAGAACGCCCAGTACGAAGGGCACCGCAAAAGTCATGTGCGACCAGGCGCTGGCACGCGTGAGCTCTGCATGCAGCGATGCGCCCAGCCACGGCCTGATCGCGGAGTTGCCGTAGAGGATCACGAGGCCGGTCAAAGCCATGATCAAGAAACTAAGCGCTGTAAGCCAATGATTCGCACGCTCGAATGCCGAGAAGCGCTTGACCGCTTCGCTGCTTTCGCCTTCGGCAATGGAGATGCGTCCGCGCACCGCCAAGAACAGAGCGATAAGTATGGAAACGCCAAGGATATAGAAAGCACCGCCATAGAAAAGCGTAACAGTGTGGAGGTGGCGCCAGGTTCGCCCCTGCGGCTGCACGAGAACGCCGCGTTCAGGCTCAGGCAAGCTGGTGAGGCCCTCGCGAAAGCGTGGCTGGTCCAAAATATCCTGATTGGCTCCCTTGTCAGCCCACCATTCACGCACGCGCTGTTCACCAACCGGCGGACTCGATGCCGGAGAGCCCAACGCCCGGACCCCCGGCGGCGTATGGGCAGTCTCGCCTGGCCAGCGCTGCATATCCGTTCGCGCTGTGAGCTCCCCCTGGGCAGGGACACCGGCCGGATTGTCGGCCTTGCCGCCCGCGATGAGCGTAGTCCGCAATCCCCAACCGCTCCCGGGCTTAAAAGCAGTCTGGGACCGGGCCGAACAGATCAGTTGAGGAGTGCGCCGGGACGCCTCTTGGCTCTCACAGCTTTGCGCAGCCCTCGCAGGCGCTGCAGATGAGCCTGCATAGCGCGCACCTCCGCTTGCTTGCGGCGACGCAAGAAACAGTCGGGTAGTGCATCTAGCACTCTTGTCTCGCGCGCTGTTGCAGACTCAGACCTTGCGATGACCTCTTCCAATTCGCGAACCATGGTACGGTGATCCATGAGCCTGTACCTTGTCTGTTTTAGTGCCTGGCTCGGGTAGCTTCCTTCCCGTTTTCTGTCGCCTCCGCCACGTGCTCAGCAATAGCCTGGCCACGCTGGACGACTTTCGTGGATTGCTCTTTGTATTGCTCGAACGCTGTTGCGAGGTACCGGGAGTACACTTGGTGCATGTCCGCGAGAGAGTGGCACTGCATCAGTTGCCGGGAGACGGCCACGTCTTCCTTGATACGCCGATCCACGAAGTCCGCGCCGATCCACGAAGTCCGCCCAATCCTTCTGGGCCGTAGCCACGCTCTCGAGAAGTGTCCCGTTCATTTCGGCAAAGATCGCGAGCATGGGCGTATGCATCATGGGCTGCACGCCCCAGCCAAACGAGTTCAGTTGCTGGTTCCTCTCTTCTTTGGATTGCGGCATTTGCTTTTGCTCCGACGGATTGTTTGGTGAGCAGTTCTGCTGGTAGGAAAACGGAAGGGGGTCGCCGCGGTTCCCGGGTGCGCCAAGGCGAGTACGAGGCCGGAAGTGGCAGCGACCGCCAGTTCGCGGCGGTGCGCCATTTCGTCATCCGCCATTCCGTCAGCAGGTACGGGAACAGCGGACGAAGAGTGAACACCTCAAACGCGTCAACTCGAGGATGAGCCTGAGGTTGGGCGTGTCCACGTCAGGGCCCATCAACGCCCAGGTGTTCCCGACCGATGTCGCGAGGTGATGATGAAGTTCGATTGACCCAAGCTCAACCTCGACGCTCTGCCGCGCAGGGAAAATCCGCGACCTATTCGGCAGCCTTGACGGGAGCCGACTTGCCCGCCGCGGCCTTCCAGCTCTTGAGCACAGGCAGTACCTCTTTGGCGAAGAGCTTCAGGCCCCGCTCGGACACCGTGTAGGGCGTGCCTCCGAAGCGGAAGGCAACGTTCATCTCGAAATCGCCGAGAACCTTCCGACGCGCCTCGAGCCCGCGCAGGATCTTGTCGGGCGTGCCCCAGCTGGCAGCCTGCATGAATCCGGCGACCGCGCCCTCGAGCCCACCCTTGCGCGCGATCTCCGCCTTCTGCTGGTAGGCATCGTAGCCCTTCACCGTCTTGAAGTGCTCGCCCAGGAACTCGTAGTGGTGGAAATTGCTCTCGACGAACTTGCCCTGGAATCTGCGGGCTTCTTCTTCGGTCTCTGCCAGGTTGGTTCCGCACACGCAGAACTCGGTCAGCATGATGTGCGGCGGCTCGGTGCCGTGATAACTCCGGTGCAGCTCACGGCCCCTCTCGATGACGGGTGCACGCATTTCCCAGGGCCGGTCGGCGAACATCACCATATGGGCGCCTATCTTAGCGGCTGAATCGACGGAGTCCTCACTGGAGGCCACCGCATAGATGCGCCCGTCGAACGAGTATTTCGGGCGCGGCCGGATCTCGATGCGTGGCTGTTTGTAGTATCTCCCATCGCCCTCGATGAAACCGCTTTTCAGTGCGTTGACGATCATCGGCGCGGCCTCGTCGAATCGGCCGCGCGATTCATCCATGCTGAGACGGAAGGCTGCGAACTCGCGCCTGGCGAGCCCTCTGCCCATCCCCAGCCGAAGCTTGCCCTTGCACAGCATGTCGACGACGGCGGCATTCTCGGCCACCCGCAAGGGATCGTGCCAAGGTAGGATGACAGCCGCCGTACCCAAGCTCATGCCCGGGCAGACGCCGGCGAGGTGAGACATCAAGTGGAGGTTGTCGGGCACAAAGGAGTAGTCGTTAAAATGGTGTTCAGCAGACCACAGCACATCGAAGCCGGAGTCGGCGGCGAGCCGCGCCAATCCGATTTCCTCCTCCCAGACCTGGTCGTCCGGGCAACTGTCCCAGCCATAGCTGGCGAACACCATCATCATGCCGATGTCCATGACCAATCCTCCACATGCGCGTCCGGCGGTGCTGCCGATGAGCCGAGTGGCCCCATGTAGCCGACCACGAGCAGATCGAATCCCACGGTGGGGGTGCCTATGCTCCGGGCTGCGTTCTTTGTTCTGTTGGCTACGTTGTTGTCACCGCCCGTTTGGGCTGAAGGGCGCATCAGGGGGTCATACTATTTCCAGAGTTGTTTCGACGCCAGCCGCGCGCCCTCGATCATCGCCTCGAGCTTGGCCCAGGCGATCTCCGGCTCGACCTGATGGACCGACCGCGCGAAGGTCGCGAAGCCGCAATCGGTGCCTGCTATCACACGCTCGCGCCCGACGATCTCGGCGTAGCGCACAAGACGCTGGGCTACCAGCTCCGGATGCTCGATGAAATTGGTCGTCGAGTCGAGCACCCCGGGGATGATCACGCGGTCGTCCGGCAGGCGAACCTCGCGGAAGACTACCCATTCGTGCTCGTGGCGCGGGTTCGCGCCCTCGAAGGACAGCGCCTGAGGCTTCGCCTTCAGCACAACCGGCAGGAGTTCGCGCAGCGGGATGTCGCGGTGGTGCGGTCCTTCGTAGTTTCCCCAGCAGAGGTGCAGGCGCATGCGGTCGGCCGGGATGTCGCGAAGGGCGTAATTCAAGGCCTCGATGTTGGCCGCGGCGATCTTCAGGAACTCCGCGTTGCTGACCTCGGGAAATGCGAGATGGCGCCCCATCGCGAGGTCCGGGCAGTCGATCTGGAGCACGAATCCGGCCCGGTGGATCGAATCGTACTCCTCTTTCATGATGTCGGCGAGGCGCGCCAGATACGCCTCACGACTCGGGTAGTACTCGTTCTTCAGGAAGTGCGCGATGACGCCGGGCGACGCCGCCGACATGAACGCGTCGGCCGGCTTGGCCGACTCCAGCGCAGCCTTGAAGTTCGCGATGTCCTTCTGGACCGCCGTGCGGTCCTTCCACTCGATAGGACCGTTGCATGCCGGTCGCATGACGGTCGAGCGCCGCTCACCGCGCGCGGCCGCCTCGGGGAAGTCGGCCCAGTCCGCCCGCATCGGCACGGTGGCCTGCCCGTCGAAGCCGGTGAGACGATGGCGCACGTAGGTCGAGTAGCCGACCTTGCCCTGCTCGCCGTCGTTGACGATGTCTACGCCGGCCTCGAGCTGCTGGCGGACGATGTCGCCGACGGCGCGGCGCACGCGCGCGTCGAACGCTGCGAGATCCAGTATGCGCCCCGAGTCCAGCGCCTCCAGGGTGGTCGTCAGGTCCTGGGCCCGCGGAAGACTGCCGGTGTGTGTCGTCAGGATACGGTCGGAGCTGAGCTTCATCGTCGTGAGCCCCCTGGAGCGCCTAGAATTGAGTGCGCCCTAAGTTACGCTGCTAACCCTCCCTGCACCAGCGAGCAATGTTCCCGCACGCCGAGCCCCAGCCGGATCTCTTATGCAATACCCCAATCAACGGATATGGTCGGCAGTCTCCCGAGTGGGGAATCGCGGTTTCGCCGGCGTCCGCTCTCGAGCCGAGTCGATGGGCACGGCGTCTGCTGAGCGGGGTGGGGTCCGAGCGCCTGTCGGCGGCTGGAGTGACCCGAAAGCGTCGGCTGGCGCGATGTGCAGCGAGCTTGCTATCTCGTTCCTTCGCCAACCAACACGAAC
>VBAB01000702.1 GCA_005888525.1 Alphaproteobacteria bacterium | reverse complement strand
ATCAGCAGGCGGGGGCGACGCACCAGGCCCTGGGCCACGGCCAGCATTTGTTGCTGGCCGCCCGAAAGGGTAACGGCGCGGTCGTTACGTTTGGCGGCGATCTCGGGGAAGAAAGCAAGCGCCTCCTCGACCTGCGTGGCCCGCTCGCGACCAGGCATGCCGTAGCCCGCCAGGAGCAAGTTGTCGAACACCGTCAATTGTGTGAACACGCGATGCCCCTCGATGACGTGCACGAGCCCGGCCCGCACCGTGTCGCGCGGGCTGGCGCCCTTCAAGTCTTTGCCGGCAAAGCGGATCCGGCCCGTCCAGGGAAGCAGGCCGGAGATGGCCCGCAACAATGTCGTCTTGCCGGCACCGTTCGGCCCGAGCAACGCCACCACCTCGCCCGCTCCGACCGTCAGGTCGATGCCGTTGAGCACGCCGATCTTGCCGTAGCCGGCAGACAGGCCGCTGATCTCGAGCAGGGGCTCACGCACCGAGGTAGGCATTGATGACCTCCCGATGCGCACGGATCTCGGCGGGCGTCCCCGAAGCCAGCACTTTGCCGAGATTGAGCACGGTGACGCGGTCGCAGATATCGAAAATCAGGTCCGCATGATGCTCGACCAAGAGCACGCCCGTTCCCCGCTGGCTGACGGTGACGATGAGGGCACCCAGCCGCTTGATCTCATCGACGGACAGTCCGGCTGCGGGCTCGTCGAGCAATAGGAACGAAGGGCGCAGCATCAGGGCGCGCGCGATCTCCACGAAACGCAGCTCGCTGTGCTGCAAGCGGTCCGATCGCACGGAAGCGAGCTGCTCCAACCCGACAACCGCCAGCGCCGCCGTCGCCGCCTCGCTCAGTCGAGCCTCGTCTCGACGATGGCGGGAAAGCGCCAGCAGCGACTCCACAAAGCTGCCACGGCCTTGCGTCGTGCCGCCGACCATCACGTTTTCGAGGACGGAAGTGTCGCCGATCAGCCGCGGGGTCTGGAAGGTGCGGGCAATATGCAGGCCCGCGCGCGTATGCGGGGAACGCGGCCGCAGTGCCTTGCCGTCCAGTCGCACATGTCCTTCCTGCGGCGCGTAGTATCCAGAAATCACGTTCAATATCGTGGTCTTGCCGCTTCCATTGGGACCAATGAGACCGTGCACCTCGCCCGTCTTGATCTCGAAATCCACCCCGTCGATCGCCCTGACGCCGCCGAAGCTCAACGACAGGTCCTTCAGCATGAGTAGACCCGGCTGCGCCCTCTCGCCCATCACCTGCGGCAACAGCTCGGGGCGGGGACGTATCTCGCGGTGCTGCTCGAGCGGTCGGCGGTTCTTGTAGTCGAGCATCTCGGCGATGCCGCCGGGCACGGCAAGCACGATCACGAGCAGAAGCACCGCATAGAGAAAGGTGGACCATGCCACCAGCGGCGCTGCGAATTCGGGTAGAGCGGTCAGGATGATGGTGCCGAGCAGCGGCCCGAGGATCGAGCCGCGCCCGCCGATCAGGATGGCGATGAAGAACAACACCGACAGATCGAACGTGAAGGCGTCGGGCGTGATGTAGGATTGCAGCGACGCGAACAGACCGCCCGCGATGCCCGCGACGGCACCGCTGAACAGGAACACCGTGACCAGCAGAGCCGGCTTGGAGATGCCGACCGACTCGGCTGCGACCTCCGCGTCACGGATGGCCACGAGCGAGCGCCCGAAGCGGCTCGCGGCAACGTTCATAGTCATCCACGTGCAGACCACCGCGAGGGCGAGGCAGAAATAATAGAACCCCCACGGGCTATCGAACGGCCAGGGGAACACCGGCCCGGGCACACCGACACCACCGCCCGTCACGGTCCTCCAGGCCAGCGCCACCTGCGTGACGATCGTGGCAAAGCCCAGCGTGGTCATTGCGAAATAGAAGGTCCGCAACCGCAGCGCCGGCAGGCCGACGATGACACCGAAGATCGCCCCGAACACCGCGGCTATCGCCAGCGCGAGATACGGCGAGAGCTCGGGCACGGCGGTGCCGGCCGTGAGCACGCTGGTGACGTAGGCCCCGAGCGTCAGCAGCGCCACCCAGCCGATGGCAATCTGTCCGGCGAACCCGACCACCAGGTTGAGGCCCGAGACGAGCACCCAGTAGATGCACGCGCGCGTTCCGATCACGCCAATATAGGAATCCCCGAGCAGCGGCAGGGCCCCGCCGGCAATGAGCAGCACCAGGACCGGCATCCAGGCTTCCAGCCTGGCGAGGCCACCCGCCTGAGCCATAGGGGCGGGCGATGTGGCAGCGTCCTTCATACGCGCCGAGCGGTGGCGGCGCCGGCGAGCCCCTCGGGCCGCGCCAGTAGGACGATGATGAACACGACGAACACGGCGACCGAGGCAAATATGCCTCCCACCAGAACGCTGGCAGTTTGCTGGAAGAGACCGAGCGCGATCCCGCCGACCACGGCGCCGCGATTGCTGCCCATCCCGCCGAGCGCGACCGGGATGAAACCGTAGAAGTTCAACAGCGCCCCGTTGCCGAAGTAGGCCAGCATCATCTCGCCCGAGGAGAAGCCCGCCAGGGTGCTGATCACGCCGGCCAGGGCATAGCTCGCCATGCGCAGCCGCTGCTCGGGCAGGCCGAGGGCGCGAGCAGCGTAGTTGTCCTCGGAGATTGCCTGGAAGGCGCGCCCTACAAGGGTCCGGCGATAGAGCCATTCGAGGCCAAATATTGTCACTGCGCACGCCAACAACGGCAGCCAGAATTGCTGGTCGAATATGCCCCTGCCGATCGGCAGCAAGC
>VBAB01000634.1 GCA_005888525.1 Alphaproteobacteria bacterium | reverse complement strand
CGGCTGCCACTCGGTCAACGTTCGGCACACCATGCTGGCTTTCTTTCGTTTCCTGGCGGGTACGTTCCTGCTGATCGCCGTGATCGCCGCGGTCTACGACGGCACGCGCTCGCTCGGCACTGGCGGCCTGGCGATGACATCCCTAATCGAGCATTGGTCTAGGCTGTCGCCGGCGCTACTCAACGCCGCGCAGGGCGCCGTAGCGCGGGTCACTCACCCGCTGGTGTGGGAGATGGGGCTGCGCAAGCTGCTGGGGGTGCCGGCCTGGGCCGCGTTCGCCTTCCTTGGCCTCCTCTGCGCCTATGCCGGGCGCCGCCGCCGGCGCGTCAACGTGTACGCCAATTGAGCGCCCAACACCGGCACCGCATTGGTGACGGGGCTCATGTCGAAGACATGCGTCTGGCGTGGACCCGCTCGCGAAGCGGGCGCTACCGCTTGCCCGAGGGGGCCGAGCCGCCGATGATGGCGAACGACGTGCGTGGCGCCGTGAACACGTCGATGGCGATACCGGCGACAACCAGCGCGGCCATGCCGGCGACTAGGTATTTCATAGCGCGCGAATGACGGGAGTTGATCTCGACCTTCTCGGCGTCGCTCAGCGGCGGGCTCGATTCGGTCGGCGTCTTGCGCCCGAAGAACTTGAGCACCGGCTTCTCGATCGAGCGGCGCACGGTCCCGGCGTCCACCACGTCGACGCCGGCGCGCTGGGCGATCTTGGCGCCGATTTCGGGGAAGGGCAGGGCCGAGTCGACATTGTCCTCGTTGACGTTGCCGAGCCGTATGTGCTCGCCGTCCTTCAGGGCGAGGCGCGTGGCCCGGAGCAGCACGGGCGCCATGGCATTGCCGAACAGAACCTCGCGGGTCTCGACCGCGGCGATCTTGTCGTAAGGGATCTCCTTGTTGAAGAAGTGCAGCATGGGCGTGGCCCCGGCGCCGCGCCCGCCTTGCGGCAGGGTGATCCGCACGGCAGTCTCCCCGAGCTCTACGCGCGAGCGTAGCGCGAGATAAAGCTGCACGCCGAGCAGCCCCATCAGGCCCGTGAACAGCGCGCTGAAAATAATCAGGCCGATGGTGTCGAACCACAGGCCGTGCACCAGGCGGCGGGCCAGCATGGCCGGCAGGCTGGCGTAGAAGGGCAGGAGGATCAGGAACGCCAGGGAGAGCGCCGTCTTGCGTCCGGCGCCTGCCTCGTAAACCATGCGCTCTACTGGGCGTTCTGGCGCCTTCGCCGCTTCCGCCATCGCCGCTTCTCCCTCCCATCACCGGAACTTGACACGGATGTGTTGTGCCTTCCCGTCAAGGAGCATTATATCAAGAGCATCCGCCGCAACGCCACGGGTCGTTCCCCATGTTCTTTTCCCGCAAGAAGCTCGAGATGCCGACGGCCGACAGCGCGCTCAAGGGCCGCGCCGACCCGATCCCGACGGCCAAGGCGCACTTCCTCAACAAGCGTGCGCTCAAGGGTCCCTACCCCGACGGGCTCGAGACGGCGATTTTCGGCCTGGGCTGCTTCTGGGGCGCCGAGCGCAAGTTCTGGGAGATGGGCGACGGCATCTGGGTGACGGCGGTCGGTTATGCCGGCGGTGCCACGCCCAACCCTACCTACGAGGAGGTGTGCTCCGGCCGCACCGGCCACAACGAAGCGGTGCTGGTGGTTTTCGATCCCAAGAAGGTGAGCTACGAGGCGCTGCTGAAGTGTTTCTGGGAGAGCCACGATCCCACGCAGGGCATGCGCCAGGGCAACGACGTCGGCACGCAGTACCGCTCCGGGATCTATGCGACGTCGCCGGCGCAGCGCGACGCGGCGGAGGCCTCCAAGGCGGCCTATCAGAAGGTATTGTCGGCCAACAGCTATGGCCCCATCACCACCGAGATCGTCGATGCGCCGCCCTTCTATTTCGCCGAGGACTACCACCAGCAGTATCTGGCCAAGGTGCCGCACGGCTACTGCGGGCTGGGCGGCACCGGGCTGAGCTGTCCGATGGGCGTCGGCGTCAAGGCCGAGGCCTAAGTCGCGCGACGGTCGCCCCGTGATGTCTCCATTCGGTCGCGACAATGCGGCATCCACCGGATGCCTCGGTGTTGTTTTGGCTCTGGGGCTCGCGCTGCTTGCGCAACCCGTGGAGGCGGAGGCTCCCCGTCCGCCGGTTGCCAAGCGAATTCCCGAAACCCTCGAGCACCACGGCATTTCCCACACAGACGACTATGCCTGGCTGCAGACCG
>VBAB01000633.1 GCA_005888525.1 Alphaproteobacteria bacterium | reverse complement strand
GAGAACGCGCTGGCACGCGGCCGGCGCGCGTTCTCGGTGGCGGAAACCGCCATCAGCCCGGACCACAAGCTCCTAGCCTACTCGGTCGACGCGGACGGTGCGGAGCACAATACGCTCAAGGTCCGGGATCTGACGACCGGTCAAGATCTTGCAGATACGATTCCCGAGGTGCGCGGCGGCGCGGTGTGGTCGAAGGACAGCCGATGGCTGTTCTATGTGGGGCGCGATCCGAGCAAGTGGGGACAAAAGGTCTTTCGCCATCGGCTCGGTACTCCGAC
>VBAB01000632.1 GCA_005888525.1 Alphaproteobacteria bacterium | reverse complement strand
AGCGATAGCATTGGTAAGTCCAGTCCGGAGGTGCTGCGCCTGCAGCGACCGATGCGGCGTCAAACGCGATCCAACACCGCAACGGCCGGACAGATCACAGCTTGAAGAGCGCGTCGGCGCATGCGTCCACGACCGGCGTATTCTGCTCGTTGCCGACCTCGGCCCACTTGCCTTCCCTGACGAAGCTCTCGCGCGCCCATGTGGTGCCTATTTTCTTGAGCTCGGCGAGCTTGACGGGCGCGTTCGAGGCAGCCTGGAATTTGGCGATGCAAATGGGTGTGAGGGCTTTGACAAGCGCAGCGTTCACCTGTTTCTGCGCCAGGACCTGAGCCGAACTCCTGGTCTCCCAACCGCCCCAGTTCATGCCAACGATCGCGCACAAGGCTGCGCCAATAGCCATACCCCACAGCCCGAATGTCCATTTCTGTTCCACGACGTTTTTCCTTGGTGAGAGTGACGGACAGGTTTTTTGTGTTTCTATCTTACGCCCTGTGCGTCGCAATAGATATAAGTAAATTCACAGATATACATACCTTGATGCGGAAGGGGCGATTTTCCCTTGGTTTTGCGTGGAGAAGCGCGGTGTTTTACAGTAGGAAATCCAGCATTTTGAGTGGAAACATTACGAAAATTGGGGGTGGAGCGCGAGGGGTGTAGCGTTGCAGTGCTGGGGGGACTGTCGTCAACTCATGGCGTGATTGGCTTAGGCTTGCGTCGCAAGGAGGGCTTGGCATCCTGGACAAGAGCCGCAACGATCTGCGCTCGCTTTGGGCTAACCTTCCGCGGGGGCGAGACGAACGCGACGGCAAGCTCCGGCTGTTTGCGCCAGACGACTTCGCAATCGACTTCGATGCCATCGAGCCGGATGATCAGCAGGAACGTGTCGGGAGGACTCATGGAGCAGTCCATGCGCAGCCGCGCGCCCGTGTCGGAGATGTCGCGAACGAAGCAAGGCATGGTCGAACGGCGATCGTTGTAGGCGACGATGGCGCCTTTCAGTACGCGTCGCCGCGGTCCGCGGCGTTTCTCTTCTGGACCATCGCTCATGGGCCAACACAACGTTCAGATTCGAAGCACAGACGGCAAACCATTGTATCACGGACGTAATGTTTTTGCTCCGCCAGCCTGATTGGACCCTGACGCGGCGCAGGTGGGGAGCGAGCCCGTGGTGTCGGGGGCGACAACGCTCATTTCGACGGCCGCGTGTGCGTCGGCGAGCGCGCCAACGCGGCGCCGACTTGGTTGGTTGGGAGCGTGGCAATGGGCGTGTCGCCACGGCAACTCAGCATCGATAAAGACGTTGCGCTCATGCCGCGTTCATCAAGCCGCCGCTATCATGCCGGGGCGCACGGGCTTGGGGCTTCCGTCATCGACCTGCGGAGCAGTCGCGATAGCACGCTGTGCGCATGTACCGGAAACGGAGGTTACGAGAGATGAGCATCAGGAAGACGCTGATCGCTGGTTTGGCTTTGGCGGTCGCGGTGGCGTTCTCGCCGCTGCCAGAGTTGCAAGCCGCCACGTTCGTGAACCCGGGCTCGCAGCCGGGCACTGACAATCTGGCCCAGTCCGTCAAGACGAAGCGGAAAGCCAAGCCCCACACGATGAAGCGCCATCGCAAGCATCGCAAGGCCAAGCGGGCGGGAAGCCGTGGCAGCGGATGCCGCGGTGCGTATATGTACCGCAAGAAGGGCAAGTGCATGGATGCTCGGAACAAGTGAGGGTTTGCCACTTGGGGTGGCGGCCGAGCTGGATTCGGCCGCCCTTTTGCCGTCGAACGCGTGGGGCGGGCATGCAGGTGATCGTGACATGGCTGTGCGCGGCGCTGGGCTTATCCGCGCTGATACCAGGAGCCGCGGCAGAGAACGCGTGCCCGCCGAACGCCCTTGGTGTTTCCCGCACTGCGGAGATCGACACCACGGGCGGTCCATGGTTCGGCAGCCCGCGCGGCGACAAGGACTTCCTTGCTCCCGGCGAGGTCGTCTTGACGTTCGATGACGGCCCGACACCCAGATACTCGCGCACGATCCTCGCCGCATTGGCGGCGCACTGCACCAAAGCGACATTCTTCATGCTCGGTGAAATGGCGGCGGAACATCCGAGCCTCGTCAAAGAGATCGCCACGCTCGGCCACACGATCGGTACCCATACGTGGTCGCACCCCAACCTCAAGCGGTTGTCGGAGGAGCAAGCGCGCGCACAGATCGAGAGCGCGTTCACGGTCATCGAGAAGGCGGCGGAGCAACCGATCGCGCCGTTCTTCCGGTATCCCTACTTGAGCGAAAACGAATCCGCCGTCGCCCATCTGCAGAGCCGCAACGTGGCTCAGTTTGCGATCGATATCGATTCCTTCGACTGGCGCACGCGCAGCCCGCAGAGCGTCATCGCGAGGGTGATGGCGGGGCTGGAGCGGCGCGGCAGAGGCATCATTCTATTTCATGATATTCACGGGTCCACGGCGGGTGCGATGCCTCAGCTCCTCGGCATGCTCAAGGAGAAGGGCTTCAGAATCGTGCATTTGCGACCGAAGGCCTCGATCCAAACTCTGGCCGAGTACCAGGCGCCGCCGGCAAAAGCGGCAACCCACGAAGCGCGGCCGCGAACGCGATGGTCGGTGCGGCGGGCCGCGCAGAGGGTGACCAACCGCTGAGGTGGGACACGCCAGCTTCTAGAACCGATGCTTGATCGTG
>VBAB01000631.1 GCA_005888525.1 Alphaproteobacteria bacterium | reverse complement strand
CAGTCGGGGCTGCACATCACGTTCGCCAGCGAAGGCGAATGGGAGCGGCTCGGGGCCCGCGGCTTCCTCAAGCGCACCGACCAGCAGTTCCACTGGCGCAATACCGGCTACGGCTCCTTCGACGACTTCCTGGCCTCGCTGGCGTCGCGCAAGCGCAAGGCAGTGCGCAAGGAGCGCGCCGAGGCGGTGGCAACCGGTCTCACCATCGAATGGGTACGCGGCCAGGAGATCACCGAGGCGCACTGGGACGCGTTCTTCGCCTTCTACATGGACACTGGCTCACGCAAGTGGGGACGGCCCTATCTCAACCGCAAGGCGTTCTCGCTGATCGGCGCGGCGACCGGCGAAAGCTGCCTCCTGGTCATGGCCATGCGGGGCAAGCGTGCCATTGCCGGCTCGCTGCACATGATCGGCGGCGATTGCCTCTACGGCCGCTACTGGGGCGCCGTCGAGCACCATCCCTGCCTGCATTTCGAGCTGTGCTATTACCAGGCCATCGAGTTCGCGATCGCCCACGCAATCGCGCGCGTGGAGGCGGGGGCCCAGGGCGAGCACAAGTTGGCGCGCGGCTACCTGCCAGCCAAGACCTATTCGGTGCATTACATCGCCGATCCGGCGCTGCGCCGGGCGATCGCCGACTATCTCGAGCGCGAGCGCGCTTACGTGGATGCGGCCGGCGAGGAGCTCGCCGAATACGCGCCGTTCCGCAAGGTGGCGCCGGATCAGGCCTGACGCGCGGTTGCGTGCGCGATGAAGCCGCCCAGACTCAGCGACAGCTGCTTGATGCTGATGAAATTCAACGCCCAGCCGGCAAGCAGTGCCAGCAGCAGCGCCGAGGCGATCAGCCGGTCGCGGCGCTCGGTACGGCGCGCGGCAAGTAGACCCCTCGATGCTCTCCGCCTCGGTGCAAAGGCGGCTTGCGCGTGCAAAGCCGACGACACGACAGACCTCCCTTCTATGCTTTTGTGCAGCTTCGCACGCGCGGCTTGATGACCGATTAACATCGTCGGCGACTTGACGATGCGGTTACGGGGCAATTAACACACTGCGCTGGGAACTGAAGGAGAGGCGCGATGGCCTACGACAGCAACAACATCTTTGCCAAGATCGTGCGCGGCGAGCTGCCGGCGCAGAAGGTCTACGAGGATGCCGACACGCTGGCGTTCATGGACATCATGCCGCGCTGCGAGGGGCATATGCTGGTGATCCCCAAGACGCCCGCGCGCAACGTGCTCGATGCCAGCCCGACTCAGCTCGCGGCCTGTATGCGCACCGTGCAGAAGATGTCGGCGGCCGCCATGAAGGCGTTCGGGGCGGCCGGCATCACCATCCAGCAGTTCAACGAGCAAGCCGGCGGGCAGGTGGTGTTCCATCTGCACTTCCACGTCCTGCCGCGTTCCGAGGGCGTGTCACTGGGGCCGCCCGCGAGCAGGGTTGAAAAGCCCGAGGTGTTGGCCGCCAACGCCGAGAAGATCAAGAAGGCGCTCCCGGCGTAGTGTGATGATCGAGAAGTCCGCCTTATCGCGTGGGGCTCGAAATTCGTTCCGAGTCTGCAGCACACTGAGACGAATTTCGCCATCAGGACACTAGACGGCCATGGCCACGCTGCTGGTCATCGGCGCAAGCCGCGGCATCGGTCTCGAGACGGTGCAGCGCGCGCTGGCGGCTGGCCATCGCGTGCGCGCTTTTGCGCGCGGTGCCGCGGCCATCGACCTCCCTCAGCCGGGCCTGGAGAAGGTTGCCGCGGACGCCCTCGATGCGACTGCCGTAACAGCGGCGATCGAGGGCGCGGATGCGGTCATCCAGTCGCTGGGCGCCGGCGAGAAAGCTGCGCCGCAGGTGATCCTCACCGGCACCACGATCTTCTCCAGGACGACCCGCGTCCTCATCGACGCGATGCACGCGACCGGCGTCCGCCGTCTCGTAGCGGTCACTGGGTTGGGCGCGGGCGACAGTCGGGGGCGCGGCGGCTTTCTCTACGATGCACTGGCCTTTCCGCTCCTTCTCAAGCGCATCTATGACGACAAGGACGTGCAGGAGCAGATGATCAGAGCAAGCGGGCTCGAGTGGACGATCGTGCGTCCTGGGCTGCTCACCAACGGCCCGCTGACGGGCCAAGCGCGCGCCTTGAGCGAGCCCGAGGATTGGCGCTTTGGCTCCGTCAGCCGCGCCGACGTGGCCGCCTTCCTGGTGCGCGAGACCTTCGAGTGCCGTTTCGTCGGCAAGACACCGCTCCTCGTCCGATGACCCGATGGGCCGACGATCCGGAACGAGCAGCCGACGATCTGATCCGGCGCAGCCTAGATGCGATCGACTTGGGCGGCCGCATCCTGCTCGCCAACCAGGGCGGG
>VBAB01000630.1:3314-5828 GCA_005888525.1 Alphaproteobacteria bacterium | reverse complement strand
ACTGGTGACGACATCCAGGATCGTGTTGCTGCGATCCTGAACACGCTGATCAATGGCAGCGACGCCGAGTTTGAGGCGCTCCGCGATCGCTGCGTCATGCTCGACGGCCGGCGTATGTGTCCCGGCAGCGACCGCGAACCCAACGCTCCGCCGAGGTTCAAGGTCGAGGCGGAGCCGAAGGAAACAGGTCGGCGCGAGCTCGTGGGGCGCAGAACCGAATCCGCCGTCACCTTCGTGCCGGGGGTCCGCGGCGACGCCAACACCTTTACCGCTCTTGAGGATCTTATCCGCGTGAACCTGGAAGCCGGCCAGCTATCCGACGCGGGCGGGTATGCTCGCGACCTCGCCCACTTAGTCGAGCAGGCCCGTGATGACCAGGTGCAGCCTGGCACATTGACCACCATCGGCAGAGCGCTGCTCGCCACTCAGCAGCTCACCGAAGCCGATGCGTTCTTGCGTCGTGCGTTGACGCTCGAGCTCATTCGACGTCAGCGCGACTTGGCCGGCAGAAACGGCACCAGCCCCTCTGAGTCCTTGAGCATGCGGATGGCTCTTATGCTTTCGGGGCTTGCGGGCGTCGCCGGCGGCGAAAAGCGGCCGGACGATGCCAGGCGTCTGCACCAGCGCGCGCTGGCATTGAGCGGAGATCCCGACAACGCCGATGTTCTCAAAGCCTTCGCGCTGTTCGAGTGGCAGCAGGGCCGGTACGACGAGGCGACCGACCTTCTCTCTCGTAGCCTCAAACTGCATCGTCAATTCTACGGGCCAAGCGGCTCGGCGGCCGACAGCGCAAACAAGCTCGGCCACCTCGCCTTGGCACAAGACCGGATCGAGGACGCATACCGGTTTTTCCAAGAGGCGGCCGCAACGAGCACGGAGATCGCGCTCAAGGGTGCGAATGATCCGATGTTCCACCAACGCGATGGTGACTACGTTGTCAGTAGGCGGCGGCTCTTCGAGGACGCTGTAAGCGGGGCTCTACAGCTCGGCGAGCGCAACCCTGAAGAGCGTCGTCGCTTGGCCGGCGAGTCCTTCGAGGCGGCGCAGTGGGCCGAGCGGACGAGTGCTGCCGCGGCGGTCTCACGCATGGCCGCGCGCGTGGCTGCGCGCGATCAAACCCTCTCTCCACTCGTCCGTGAGTTCGACGGCCTCCTGGCTGAGCGTCAGGAGCTCGAAAAGCGGCTTCTGAACCGGCTTGCCGTGCAGGATCTGTACGCCGCAGGAGAGGCGCGCACGCGTATCGCGACGGTCGAAGCGCGCGCAAGAACGATCCAAGCGACACTTGCGGAGCGCTTCCCCAAGTATGCCGCGCTCGCCTACCCCCAGCCGACGCCGATGACAGACGCGCAGGCGTTGCTCAAGCCTAATGAGGCGCTGGTCCAGTTCCTGTTCACCGAGCGGGAAGGCTTTGCCTGGGTCCTTACGCAAGCCGAGGCCCGGGTTGTCAGGTTGGCGATCGGCAAGAAGGCGCTGGCGGAACGCGTGTCTGTGCTGCGCTGCGGGCTCGACAGCGGAGAATGGACCTGGAGAAGCAGGCGGTGGTCCGCCGACCACGAACGCTGCACCCCCTTCGAGTCCGACTACAACGCCCGCAAGCAACTGCCGTTCAATCCTGAAGTCGCACACGAGCTGTACTCGGCACTCTTCGGCGAGATCGAGGATCTCATCGCCGGCAAGTCGCTGTTGCTGGTGCCGTCCGGGCCCTTGTCGGCGTTGCCCCTTCACGTGCTGGTGACTGCTCCACCGACCGGTCGCGACTATCGCACCCTCCAATGGCTGGTGCTGCGCCACAGCCTCACCATACTGCCGTCGGCAGCAGCCCTGGGCGCGTTGCGCCGATCGCAGCAAGCATTGTCGCCGGCGTCGCACCCATTCCTCGGGATTGGCAACCCCCTACTGAGCGGGCTCAAAACCAACCCAGAGGAAGTCGAGCGCGCCGCACTGGCTCGTCGAAAACAGGAATGCCCACCGTCGCCTGCAAGGACATACACGGCGTCAGCCAAGTCTCTGCTGGGCATGCGGGCCCTGTTGCGCGGGGAGACGGCCGACGTCGAGGCCATTCGAAGCGCAGCTCCGCTCCCGGAGACGGCGGACGAGTTGTGCGCGGTCGGCCGGACACTCGGAGCGGACCGGCAGGAGATCCTCCTTGGCGCGCGAGCGACCGAGAGCGCCATCAAAGCGCTGAGCGCGGCGGGAACGCTGAAGACCTACCGGGTCATTCATTTCGCGACTCATGGCCTGCTCGCCGGCGATACCGAGAACTTGGGCCGGATCGCAGCAGAGCCGGCTCTGCTGCTTACTCCACCTGAGATCCCGAGCGAGGAGGACGACGGACTGCTGACCGCGCCCGAAATTGCACGACTCGAGCTCGCCGCAGACTGGGTCATCCTATCGGCGTGCAATACCGCGGCCGGTGATGCCGATGGAGCCGAGGCGCTCTCAGGGCTCGGACGTGCTTTCTTCTACGCCGGCGCCCAGGCGCTGCTTGTCTCCCATTGGCCAGTCTACTCGGAT
>VBAB01000630.1:0-3308 GCA_005888525.1 Alphaproteobacteria bacterium | reverse complement strand
GGGCCCTCGGCCGCTCCGAGGCCATGCGCCGATCAATGCTGGATCTCATTGCAATCGGTGCGCCCCACGAGGCGCATCCCGCCTACTGGGCGCCATTCGTCGTGGTCGGAGAAGGCGGACCCGGAGCAGCGTCACCGCCGACAACAGGATCGATCGCCGCACCTGCGGAGCCGCGGGCGGCAACCAATGCGAGGCCGTCAAGTGGTCGGGCGACAAAGAGAGCTGCTCCGCCGGACTGGCGACGGGAACTCTGGCGGCCGCAATAGGGCACGAGTTTCGCGGATCAGCCCTATGACTTTTGGCGAGTGCGATCCACGACCCTAATGGCTAGCCACGCGTAGAAGAAACCCGCGCCGTACGAAAGCAGGCTCCACAGCGACAGGTATTGCCCCACGAGCCCATTCACGTACGAGCAGAGTTCCTGCGCAAACCAGGTCGACCGAGATCTTGCGGACCAGCCTCATCCTTGTTCGTGTTTCTCGAACTCCGCATCGGCAACAAGCTTGCGAAAGAAGACGAGCACGGGCGTAAGCGCCCCTAAACAGCCGGCTCCGCAAAGACAGATGATGACGACCATGACTCTGCCTTCCCGTTGCTGACTCGCGCCTCGTGTTGACCGCTTTCCCGCTTGATCATTCCCAGCGTGCTTCCATATTTCAGGGATGGCTTCCTTTCGTCAAAGCCTAAGAGAGCTACTGCGGTGGTTCAGCGCGGTCGACCCCTCGACGGAGCGATCTACACGCGGGATGCAGCTTCTTACCCGCAATCTGTCGCTGGCGCAGCGCAAGCAGTACGCGATGCATGGCTATTTCGACGTGACCGGCAGCGACACCGGCAAGCGCTATCGCATCAGGCATGGTTGCTTGATGAACGTCGAGCAGCTTGATCCGAAGGGCCGACGCATTCAGCTGTTGTGCTTCACCCCAATAGGCCGACTTCCCGTTGGGGACATAATGCTGGCCCAGAAGATCGCGTTGGAACTATTCGAATCCGACGCCCTGAGGGTCGCGAACCGAACTCCCGTGTGGGACGCCATCTTAGCGGAGGAAATGCGCATCGCACGGAGATCCCACCGCTGGTAGGGTTGGGTCTGGCGAGGGAGCGCGATCGCACTCACAGCGCTCTGGGGTCATGGGCTAGAAGCAGGTCGCGTTGATGCGGCCGTCGCGCTGAAGGATGATCGCCAAGGCGTTCTGGACTGCGCCCGATTCCTCGGGCAGGCATTCCACCTCGATGAAGACGTGTTTCTTGCTGCGTCCGCCGCCGGAAGTGCGCGTCCCTCGAACGAGGACGCGGCCACCCGGAAGCGAATGGGCCTCACCAGAGAATGAGAATTCTGCCTGTGCCACGGTCGTCGCGCTCCCCGTTCAGCCGCGTTTCGCCTTGATGTGATCGCCGATCCAGCGCTCGATCTGGTCGAGCGTCATTGCGTCGGTGGTGTTCGCCACACCGCCACCGCCGGCAGCTGTGATCTTGAATGCCTTCCCGCGACCCTTCCTTAGCTGGAAGCCTAGGCGCTTGAGGGAGCGCTCGATCCGGTCTGTCTTGCGCTCATGTGTCGACATTTCATCGCTGACGCGTGTTTTACATGGACGTGCCACCTTCAACCCCACATTTTTTTGAAAAAACTGACCCACTACCCACTCGCTCCGTGGCCCATCGCCACCGTGCCGTCCAAATTCACGAAACTTGGATGCCTGAGTGATGCCGCGCCCGGCGACTGCGTTCAGGGCTCACAGAACTGCTTGGAGCTCTGGGATCCCGAGACGCACATGACCAAAGCGGTCCGAGACCCCCTGTTTTGTTGGTCGGGCGTATCGAGGAAGCGGTGAACGGCGAGCACGTCAAGGAGGACCTCCAGTCGGAGCCGGATGGGAAGCCGACCCTATAGGTCGAGTCATCGGGACCTCTGATCTGATTTCACGGTGGGCCAGGTGCACCGACGATGAAGGTGGCGTCACGCCACTGTGCCGCCCCACCGCGAGAGCATACCTTGTCGCACACCACAACCGATGGAGCCGCCGCCGTGATCACCGCAACCCTCCGCCTGGCCCATCAGAAGGGCGCCGAGGCCGAAGAGTTCATGCATTTTGACTTTCCCGAACTACCTCGCATCGGTGAAACCCTACGAATACTGACTGGGGCAACGCAGGCGAGAGAATTCAAGATCCGCCACCTCATGTGGCACCTCAAGGGAACAAGCGCGCCAACCGACAAGGGCACAGTTGACAGTGTCATGATCGACTGCGATCCAGCCTAGTATCTTGCTCGCCTTCCGTTCGTAATCCGCCTGCAGTGGAGTTTGCGGACAAGCGCGCTGGAGGTAATTACGCATCATCGGGTCTGAACATATTGGATGATCCTATGGGCCGCCCGTGAGGTGGTCACTCGTCTCGACCCCGAGCCGACTTCTGACGCTTAGACGCTGCGCTGGGTGCGACGGGATCGATCTTCAAATTATCGAGGCGCCCCTGAACGCGGCGGCACGTGGTCGCCCATTCGGCCTTTGTCATATGGGTTCCCTTGTCCCAAAGTCCCATGCAATCGGCCAGGGCACTTTTGGCAGCATCTTTTCCAGCTCCAGCGGTGCCGGGCGAGGAATTTGCTCCGCCAGGATCGGGTCGTCCCGAACCGGATGTCGTCGGGACAGCCGCACTCGGCGCACCTGGTTGGAGTGATCCGTTCGGTGCGTTTGCTGTAGTCCCTGGCAGGCGCTGAGTAGGAGGATTGGCATCGACGTTGTTGCGCTGCGGGTCGACGGGAGTATTTCCCACTCCGGGAGCCGGCCGGCCAGGGGAGACGCCCGGCACATTAGGCGATCCAGGCGCAGGCGCGGTTGCACTCGGAGCTGCTGCGGCAGGCGCGCTCGACGTAGCTCCTCCCCCGCTGGAGGCTGCTCCCCCTCCGCCGCCCGTTCCTCCTCCTCCGCCGGCCTGCGCGAGGGCGCCCGTGGACCAAAGAGTGAGGCAGAAGACGGCCGGCAAGATGCGACGCATGGGGTCCTCGAAGATCCGGGTGCTTCTCAGGTAATCCCAAACGCAATGTCGCAGCGCGTAGTTCCAGTTTGATCCGGTGTCGGCCCAGCACCGCGCCTACTCTTTCCGGGGCAGTCGATGCACCGTGGCCTTCGGTTGTTCGTTGGCAGGGTACATCCGTACGCTTTGCCGCAAAGCATCTTTGAGCGTCACCGGCCGGTGATGCTTTTTGAGGAGGTCCCGGAAGGCCTCGTCCGCAAGCTCTTGCAGAGAGCGCATCGAGTCGAGGGAAAGCCGATGCAGAGCGTGCCAGGTCTCTCCGTCAAACTCAAT
>VBAB01000629.1 GCA_005888525.1 Alphaproteobacteria bacterium | reverse complement strand
TCGAGAATGCTTCACACCCTCATCGAAGCAGTTGTGACCAGGCGCAGGCATCGAAGCGCGCAAATCAGATGCGCAAGCTTTGCGTTCGCTGAGGGGAGATGGCGAAGGTCGTGGCGGTCGTTATAGGAGTCCGCGGCATGACTGGCGCCGAAACCCGGTGACAGCGTGAGCGTAGCGAGGAGTGGCGGACCGGGGGAACGAGGCCTCTACCGCTGCGTTCCTCGACAAGGAAGTTCGTTCCTGAGCCGGAGCCTAATATGCGGTGCGTGATCGCGGCAGCAGCTTACTCTCTCATAATATCGACAAGCGTCGCCTCTGCCCAGGTTGGCGGGGGAGGGAGCAGCTCGAGCGGAGCTGGCGCTACTGCCGGTCGCGGTGGCGGAGGTGGCGCACTCTCCCCCGGTGCGGCTGCGCCCGCCGTACCTAGCGTCGGGACACCGGGACCAATCAACCCTGACCCGCAGCGCAACAATGTCGATGTCAATCCACCCGGCCAGCGCCTGCCGGGGCCAGCCCCCAGCATGTCCCCTCCCACCCCGAATATTGGGACGCCCGACAATCCGGGGCAATCTTTCACGCCGCCGCCGGGACGAGCGCAACCGGGCGCGGCCGCATCGACGCGACCGGGTGCTGCGCAGAGTGCAAATAGCGATGGCTACGCGGAATGCATGGCGCTGTGGAGCCCATCGAACGCAGGTATGTCCCGCCAGGAATGGTCGAAGACCTGCGATCAAACCCGATTGCCGCCCAAAAAGTAAATTTCTCGGCACGCCGAAGACTCAAAGGGTCATCATGGCAAAGTCAAAACGGAAGACGTCTAAAGCGCATGCTCGCTCATCGGCTGTTAAGCCCTTGCTGGGGCGCACTGCCCATGTTCGCAAAAGCAAAGGCAAGAACGTTTCGGCCGAAAGCTCGAACATGGCCACATTGGTGGCAATGGCGCAGTTGATGGCGGACTATATGGCGATGCCGATGCGCCTCGCCGCCTGCAGGTCTCCGTTCGAGCTTTGGCGCCTGCAAGCACGTCTCGCGCACCAGTGGCTCATAGTCATGCAGTCGATCACGTTCGGCCGGCCTTTGAGGCGTCCCACTCCCGTTACCCTAGCTGCAGGCAACGCGGTCACCACCCCCCTGGGGGGCCAAAAAGAAAGGCGGCGGCCATACCGGACCGCCGTGGGGGCACATTCGCGCCCTTGAGCCCTCGCGGAAGCTAACGAGGCCGACCACAGGCTACACACGATCACTCGATGTCTGGAAGCTGGTCAGCGTCGGTTAGCGCTTCTTCCAGCTCTTTGATCTGACCTTGCAGGCGTCGTCGTTGCGCTGCTCGAGGGCCTCCGGCCGATCGGCGACGACTCGATGAGCCGGAACTCAACCTTGACCGTTCGCGTTCCAATCACGTCCCGCGAGCGTTCTGCGTGCGCGCCAAGGAGTAGCTGATGGCTGCCAAGCCCCCGGAAGAGGGTGCGAACCAAGACGCACGTATCCTCTCGCTCAAGCTCGGTCGGCCCGAAGTCTCCCCAGACCAACATTGGCAACGCGCGAGCCAAATCGCCCTTATCGGCTTGTTCGTTGTTGCGCTGCTATGGTGCGCCTATGTTGCCCAACATGTGATCGTGCCCGTGCTACTGGCCTGGACGATCGCCACGATCGTACTACCCGGCGTCAAGTGGATGGAGAGGCACGGGATTCCTCGCGCCCTGGCCGCCATCGTTATAACCTTCGCCCTGCTTGCCCTTATTCTGACCCTTGTCTTGTTGCTCTCGGCGCCACTCACCTACTGGCTGGGCAGGGCAACCTATGTCGGCGCGCTCCTGCACGAGAAGTTGGCAAGCTTCAGCCAGCCGCTGACACTCCTTCAGGACCTGCAGAAGGGTTTGAACGCCATTGGCTCAGGCACCCCCGGCGCCTTGAAGGTCGAGCCTCAGACCTCTTCGATCGTGACGACCATCTTCGCGGTGATGACGCCCGCAATCAGCGGCTTCGTCATCTTCGTGTTCAGCCTGATCTTCTACTTGATTTACCGGCCGCGCCTGCGCAACGCGATGGTCATGCTGGTTTCCGATCGCGATAGCCGTCTCACGGTCCTCCATACCCTCAATGAAATCGACGACAACATGACCACGTATTTCGGCACATTTACGCTGATCAACATCGGATTGGGCATCGCCGCGAGCGCACTGACCTGGGTGATCGGTCTCCCCAACCCGCTGCTGTGGGGCGTCCTGGCGACCCTCCTCAACTACGTTCCCTATCTTGGTCCGGCTGTCGTGATTGGTACACTTGCCATCGTCGGTCTGCTGCTCTATCCGACTCTCGAGGAAGCTGCGGTTGCCCCCCTGTTTTATCTTGGGCTCGTAACGATCGAGGGGCAGTTCATCACGCCGACGCTTATGGGACGCCGCCTCGAGATCAACCCCTTTGCGGTCTTTCTTGCCATCGCATTTTGCACTTGGTTCTGGGGTCCCGTCGGCGCTTTCCTTGCCGTGCCGCTCCTCATGGCCCT
>VBAB01000628.1 GCA_005888525.1 Alphaproteobacteria bacterium | reverse complement strand
GCTGCCGGCCGCGATCGCGCCTTTGCGCGGATAGAGGCCCATGATCTTGGCCGCGTTGGTCGACACCAGGTCGACGTAGCGGGGCAGGGAATAGCCGCGCCGCACCACCATCTCCGTGTACATGACGCCAAGGCGCGGCTCGACGCCCGAGTTGCCGCCGGTGGTGTCGTCGATGCGCCGCCCCATGGTCTTCTCGCGCAGGGTGCAGCACAGCTCATCGGTGGCGACGCAGTTGATGGCGCCGTTGAGCGTGCCGTCCCACAGGGCCTTCTGGTCCTGCGCCGACTTGAGCGAGGGATAGGTGTGATAGATCTGCCCGTTCGGCAGCTTGTAGTCCTCGGCCGTGTGCAGCATGTACTGGTGCAGGCTCTCGCCGTAGATGGGCAGGCCCTTGGCGCGCGCCTCGGAGATGGCCGCGACGCCCGTCGCCGCGGACACGTGCATCATGTAGAGCGCGGTGCCGGGCACGCTCTCGGCCAGCCTGATAATGCGTCGGAAGCTCAGGTCTTCCGAGAGCGTGTTGTGAACCTCGGCCAGGTTCTCGAAGCCGACACGCCCCTCGCGGATCAGCTTGGCGTACATGTGCATGACGATGTCATTGTCCTCGGCATGGATGACGCCGAGTCCACCCTCCTTCGCGAGCACCTTGAACACTTCCCAGATGTCGCCGAAGTCGACCATCCGCCCAGTGCGTCCCGGCCAGATGCTGGTGGTGAAGATCTTGATGGTGGGATAGCCGGCCTGGATGGCCTCTGCCAACTCGCCCATCTGCGTGTGCGGGGGGTCGCTGCCGATCATCAGGTGGTAGGCCCAGTCGCAGCAACTCTTCGGCGCGAACTGCTGGTCGCGCGCCTCGATCCCCTTCTGCACGCTGCGGTCGGCCGTAGCGTAGGCGAAATCGATCAGGGTGGTGGTGCCGCCCCAGAGCGCAGCCTGGCCGACCCTATCGGGGCCTTGCGTGATGAGCGTCGAGCCGTCGGGCATCACGAACGGATGCTGCATGTGCACATGCGGATCGATGCCGCCGGGCATGACGATCTTGCCCGCCGCGTCGAAGACGCGCCCCGCGTCCGTGTCGGCCAGCGTGCCCGGCGCCGCAACGGCGGCGATGGTCTCGCCCTTGACGGCAACATCGCATCGCGCAACCCCTTGCGGCGTCACCACATCGCCGCCGCGAATGATCAGGTCCAGCATGCCACCGCCTCCCCAGTCGGGCCGGTCTTGTAGGTTGGGTCGAGCGTAAGCGATGACCCAACACAAAGTCGCGCTTATCGAATGGTGTTGGGTCTGCCCCCGGCCTTCGCCGGGGTTGACCCAACCTACACGTGTCCGTACCGCTGCGGCAAATCTATGCCTCGGCCCAGTCGGCTAGGCGGCCGAGGAAGGTGAGGCACTTCTCCAGCTCCTCGATACGGACGAACTCGTTCACGGACGGTGTGCGCCTGGGCGATGTCGCCGGGGCCGCAGATGATGGCGGGCGCGCCGCCGTCCTGGAACAGGCCGGCCTCGGTGCAGTAGGACACGGCGAACGTCTCGTTCTGGCCGGCTAATTTTAGGGTTAGCGGCACGATACCGGCATTGTTGTCGGCGGCATAAGCCGACACGTGGTTCATCACCCGGACCTTGATCTCGGACTCGGGCGCCAGGCGCCGCATCTGCGGCAGGCACTGCTCGGCCGCGAACTTCTCGAGCCGCCGCTGCAGCGTAAAGGGATCGATGCCCGGCAGCGCCCGCGTCTCCCAGCCAAACCAGCACGGCACCGGCACCACGTTGGAGGCCGTGCCGCCTTCGATCTGCGTCACTTGCGTCGTGGTCCAGGGTGGATCGAAGCGCTCATTGAGCGGGCCGGCCTTCAGCTCCTCCTCCATCGCCAGAATCTCGCCGATCAGCCGGCCGGCGTAGGCGATGGCGTTGACACCGTAGTGCGGCATGCTCGAGTGCGCCGCCCGCCCCGTCAGCTCGACGCGCCAGCGCACCGGGCCCTTGTGGGCGTCGACCACGGTCATGTTGCTGGGCTCGCCGACGAACACCATGCGCGGCGTCGGCAAGGTCTTGCCGAACTCGCCGATCATGGGACGCACGCCCGTGCAGCCCACCTCCTCGTCGTAGGAGAAGGCAAGATGGAACGGCACCTTCAGCCCGCGCGCCTTGAGGCCCGGCACCATCGCGAGGCAGCAGGCGAGGTAGCCCTTCATGTCGCAGGTGCCGCGGCCGAAGAGCTTGCCGTCGCGCTCGACGAGCTGAAACGGATCGGTGTCCCAGGCCTGGCTCGCCACCGGCACCACGTCGGTATGGCCCGACAGCGCGATGCCGCCGCCGTCGCCGGGGCCGATGGTGGCGAACAGGCTCGCCTTCTGCCCGTCGGGCGTCGGCACGCGTCGGCTCTCGATGCCGTGCTCGGCCAGATACGTTTCCACGAAGGCGATGAGCGGAATGTTGGTTTTGGAGCTGGTGGTGTCGAAGGCGACGAGCCGCGCCAGCAGCTCTTTTGCAGTACTGAGAGTTGGCGCCGTGCTCAAGCTTGGGCTCATGAGGTCCTACAGTGGGGCTTCAGTTGAGGCTACGCTTGGCGTGCGGGCTGTCGAGCGAGAAGGCCGGGATGTCAACGTTGAACTGCTCGCCGTCTTCCGTCGTCATGCGGTAGCTGCCGACCATGATGCCCGACGGCGTCTCCAGGGGACACCCCGACGTATAACGAAACGATTCCCCCGGCTTGAGAACCGGCATGTTGCCGACCACGCCCGGCCCCCGCACCTCCTCGTT
>VBAB01000458.1 GCA_005888525.1 Alphaproteobacteria bacterium | reverse complement strand
TGGGCGGGCCGTACGCCAATCCGACGATGTGATTCCGTTGAGCGGATGTATTGACCCTTCATCCTTCGCCAACGTCATGCCCGCGCAGGCCGGCACCCACGACACCGAGCCGTTGCAGGTGCGGAAAGTTGCGAGGGTCCCCGGTCCCCGCCTGCGCGCAGGGGTGTCCGGGGAAACTTTGCGCACGTCTTCGCCTCCCCCTGTGCCGAAGGCTCACCTTCGGCACGTACGAGGGGGGAGGACGGAATGCCACGGGCTTAGCTCGCCAATCGCAACGCTCATCTCGCTCGCTGACAGGCGAGCTAAGTCCGATGGCGTTCCGAGGTGGGGGTGTTTGTCGCGGGTGCGGCCCGTCACCCCCACCAGGTGCGTCCAGCGGCTTGGACCGGCTGTCGCATGCGCGGCAAGGTCGGCGATGGCCGGTCCAAACCGCGGACGCACCGTCCTCCCCCCTCCTCATGACGAAGGCAATGCCTTCGTCATAGGGGGAGGCGACCTCGCGGCCCCTGCGTCGGCACGGCAGTTCGCGTGGCGCAAAGACCGAGCCAGCAACGCGAAGTCGGCGACCTGTTCCCCGGACACCCCTGCGCCTGCGCGGGGATGACGTCGAACTTGTAGCAACGCGAGCCGGAACCGACGCACATCGGTATGACCTGCCGCGCGGTGCACCCTGCAGCCCCTAATCCAAATCCTCCACCTTCGCCGGTCCGGCGCCGGACATCTTCTGCGCCAGCGCCGTCTCGAGGAAGGCGTCGATGTCGCCGCCGAGCACCTTTTGCGGGTCGGTGCTCTGGGTGCCGGTGCGCAGGTCCTTGACCAGCTGGTAGGGCTGCAGCACGTAGGAGCGGATCTGGTGGCCCCAGCCGATCTCGGTCTTGGAGGCGGCGGCGGCGTTGGCCTCTCCTCGCGCTTTTTCAGCTCCAGCTCGTAGAGGCGCGACTTCAGCATGGCCCAGGCGATGGCGCGGTTCTTGATCTGGGAGCGCTCCTGCTGGCTCGCCACCGCGATGTTGGTGGGCAAGTGCGTGATGCGCACCGCCGAGTCGGTGGTGTTCACGTGCTGGCCGCCGGCGCCGGAGGCGCGATAGGTGTCGACGCGGCAGTCGCTCTCCTTGATGTCGATCTCGATGTTCTCGTCGACCACGGGAAACACCCACACGCTGGCAAAGGAGGTGTGCCGGCGCGCGTTGCTGTCGTAGGGCGAGATGCGCACCAGCCGGTGCACCCCCGATTCGGTCTTGAGCCAGCCGTAGGCGTTCTCGCCCTTGATCTGCAGCGTCGCCGACTTGATGCCGGCCTCTTCGCCCGCGCTCTGCTCGATCAGCGACACCTTGTAGTCGTGGTTCTCGGCCCAGCGCGCGTACATGCGCGAGAGCATCTCGGCCCAGTCCTGGCTCTCGGTGCCGCCGGCGCCAGCGTGGACCTCCACGTACGTGTCGTTGCCGTCGGCCTCGCCCGAGAGCAGCGCCTCCACCTCCTGGCGGCGGGCCTCCTCGGCGAGCTTGCGCAGGCCGGCCTCGCCTTCCTCGACGGAGGCCGCGTCGTCCTCCGATTCGCCGAGCTCGATCAGGGTCGTGGCATCGTCGAGCTCGCGCTCGAGCCTCTTGTAGCCGGCCATCGAGCGCTCGAGCGCCTGGCGCTGGCGCATCACCTTCTGCGCCGCCTGCGGGTTGCTCCAGAGGTTGGGGTCCTCGGCTCGCTTGTTCAGCTCGGCCAGGCGCGCGGGCGCGCTATCCCAGTCAAAGATGCCTCCGCAGCAGCGCCAACGACTGGCGGATGGATTCGGCGAGCTTCTCGACTTCGGCGCGCATGGGCGGCCTCCTGGTGATGGTCCGTGGTGCCAAGCTCATATAAGTAACCGGCAGAGTCGTGTAAACGTTACCGGTCTTCCGGGCCGCGACCGTTGTCGGGTAGGCGGCAACTTGCGTATTGCGGTATGCTCGGGTCTGCGTACCCATATGAATAGGGCGCGTTTCGACGTGCTGAGGACCACAGATGAAGCATTCTACCATCATTGTGCGAGCCGACTGGGACGATGAGGCCAAGGTCTGGGTGGCCACCAGCAGCGACATCGATGGGCTCGCCACCGAGGCAGACACGCTCGAGGCCCTGCGCGGGAAGGTGCTTGCCATGGTGGCGGAGTTGTTGGAGCTGAATGGGGAGCACTCCGACCTTCCGGAGATTCCGGTGCATATCGTTGCTCAACAAACCGCCCGCGTTGCAAATCCACACTTTCCCTGATGGCCGGCCCCGATGGCTGGCTACGAGCGTGAGTTCGCAAGTTTCTCCAAGAGCACGGCTGCCGCTTCGAGCGTGCCGGAAAGGGCGACCATGAGATTTGGTGGAGCCCCATCACCAAACGCCACGTCACAGTCGACAGCAAGATCAAGTCGCGTCACACAGCCAACGAAGTCTTGAAGCAAGCCGGCATCGGCAAGAAGTTCTGATGCATCATCGGCACAGACAATTGTAGGCGGCGGTCTGGACTTGCGTTGGGTCGGCGCTTCGCTGGACCCCAACCTACATGCTGCTGCGAAGTGTAGGTGCGACGGTACTCTCCAACCCCGCGCTGAGCCTGTCGAAGCGTGGCTTGGAGGATGCCGCCCGTCCTTCGACAAGCTCAGGACGAGGTCGAAGCCGCGGCAGGCGACCTTCAATACACCCCGCGGCCGGCGCTCATGCCTCGGGGCGTGTCCGGCTGGTCGCCGGTGAAGAAGCCGCCGCTCTCGTTGGTGAAACCGATCACCGAGAAGGCGTCATCCGGCTCCTCGTACGGCTTGAAGGCTTCCTGTACCGAATCGGGCTCGCCGCCCTGGGTGCGCAGCCCCGTGCGCAGGCTGACGCGGACGAGCTTGATGCCGGGCGGAATGCGGAAGGGCACGGCCTTCTTGTCGGCCAGCGCCATCTTCATGAAGTTGCCGAACACGGGCGCCGCCACGTGGCCGCCGGTCATGCCCTTGCCGAGGTGCTTGGGTGAATCGTAGCCGATGAACACGCCCACCACGAGGTCGGGCGTGTAGCCGATGAACCAGGCGTCCTTCTCGTCGTTGGTGGTGCCGGTCTTGCCGGCGATCGGCACGTTGGGGAGCATCTTGCTGATGATGGTGGCGGTGCCGCGCTGCACGACGCCCTCCATCATCGAGGTCATCTGATAGGCGGAGTGCGGGTCGATGATCTGCTTGCGGTCCTCGGCGAGCACCGGCTCGGGCTGGCCCTGCCACTTCTCCACCTTGCAGTCCTTGCACTCGCGCTTGTCGTGGCGCCACACCGAGTGGCCCCAGCGGTCCTGGATGCGGTCGATCAGGGTCGGCTGCACCTGCTTGCCGCCGTTGGCCAGCACCGAATAGGCCGCGCACATGCGCAGCAGCGTCGTCTCGCCGGCGCCCAGCGACATGGCGAGCACGGGGAGCAGATCGTCGTAGACTCCGAAGCGCTTGGCATACTCCACGATCAGCGGCATGCCCATGTCCTGCGCCAGCCGCACGGTCATCTGGTTGCGCGACTTCTCGATGCCGAGCCGCAGCGTGGAGGGTCCGAATGCCGAGGAGCCGTCGTAGTTCTTGGGCTGCCAGACCTCCTTGCCGGGGCCCTGGTCGATCTCGATTGGCGCATCGAGCACGATGCTGGTCGGCTTGTAGCCGTTGTCGAGCGCGGCGGTGTAGACCAGCGGCTTGAAGGCCGAGCCCGGCTGTCGCTTGGCCTGCAAGGCGCGGTCGAATTGGCTGGTGGCGAAGGAGAAGCCGCCCACCACGGCGTGCACGCGGCCCGTGTGCGGGTCCATGGCGACGAGGCCGCCGCCCACCTCGGGGATCTGCATCAGCGACCAGATGCCGGCGGGCTTGTTGGGGTCCTTGGGCGCCACCCAGATGACGTCGCCGGGGGCGAGCACGTCGGCGATGGTCTTGGGCGGGGCGCGGCCCGAGCGCGCCCACTTCACCTCCTCGAAGGGAATCTCCACCGCCTCGCGCTCTGCCGCCAGGTTGCCGTCCGTCTGGCGCGCCGGCCGCAGGCCCACCACCGCCTTGGTCTTCTGTGCCTCGATGACGACGCCGAGGCGCCAGGGCGCCAGGTCGCCGGCAACCTCGATGCCGGTCAGCGCCGCACCCCAATCGCCGGCGATGTCGATCTTCTGCACCGGGCCGCGCCAGCCCTTCTCGCGATCGAAGGTGACGAGGCCGTCGATCAGCGCCCGGCGCGCCATGCGCTGCAGGTTGGGATCGAGCGTGGTGCGCACCGAAAGGCCGCCGTTGATGCGCCCGTCGCCCGTGGCAGACCGCTCCGCGTGGCCGTAGAGTCCGTCCTCGCCGAAGTTGGTGACGAGCGTGCGGCGCACGTCCTCGGCGAAGTAGTCGGCGGCATAGATCTGCGTGCCGAGCGGGCGGATGTTGACCTTGAGCGGCTTGGCCTTGGCTAGCTTGGCCTGCTCGCCGGAGATGGCGCCGAAGTCGGCCATCTGGTCGATGATCCAGTTGCGCCGGGCGGTCGCTTCCTTGGCCCGGCGGAAGGGATGATAGTTGTTGGGTGCCTTCGGCAGCGCCGCCAGGTAGGCGGTCTCCTCGATGTCGAGATCCCTCAGCTCCTTGTTGAAGTAGTTGAGCGCGGCGGCAGCCACGCCGTAGGAGCCCATGCCGAGATAGATCTCGTTGAGGTAGAGCTCGAGGATCTTGTCCTTCGGGTAGGCGCGCTCGATACGGATGGCGAGGATCGCCTCTTTGAGCTTGCGCTCGAGCGTGCGGTCGCTCGACAGCAGGAAGTTCTTGGCCACCTGCTGCGTGATGGTCGATGCACCCTCCGTGCGCCGGTCCGAGCGGTTCACGATATTGGTGAGGAACTTGTAGCCGGCGCGCCCGATGCCGGTGAAATCGAGACCCCCGTGCTCGTAGAAGCGCTTGTCCTCCGCCGACAGGTAGGCGGCGATGACCAGCTTCGGCACCACGTTGATCGGCACGAAGATGCGCCGCTCGCGCGCGTACTCCGCCATCAGGCTGCCGTCGTGCGCATGGATGCGCGTCATGACCGGCGGCTCGTACTTGGCGAGGCTCTCGTAGTCGGGCAGATCGCGCGAGGCCTTCCACACGAAGAAGCCGACCACCCCGGCGGCGGCCACGAACATGACGACGCCCGAGGCAAAGCCGAAGCCGAGCAGGCCCAACAGCCAGCTGCGCCGTCGCCGCCTCTTCCTGGGCAGGACCGGCGGGGGAAGGATCGGCGTCGGTCTCATCGCATGCAGTCCGCTTCTGTCGCGCTCATCTGGAGCAGGATCGCTTCATATTGAATCACGTAGCCTCTGATGCAACGAGGGGCTGAGCGTGAATCCTGCTCTATTTCTTCAATTTAGACGGCCGGTCGCACCAAGCGCGGGTCGGAGACCGCGGCACCTTACCATGGAATATGGCAGCACGAGGCCGGATTTGCCGCTCTGCCCAGGGAAACGATATTAACGCCGATTCGTATCCATCACGGCTTGCGGGCGACCCGCTTGGCGAAATACTCGTCGACCGCGGCGGCAATCGAGGTCGCCACTTGCCGCTGCCAGTCGGGTGAGGCCAAGAGGCGCGCATCCTGGGCATTGCTCATGTAGCCGAGCTCGATCAGGACCGAGGGCGACTGGGACTGCTTCAACACCTTGAAGGCTGCGGAACGGGCCGGATCGCGCGAGAGCGCGATCTTGCGCTTCAGATGCGACAGCAGCTTGCCGCGAAAGTCGGCGGAGAAATTCGCCGTCTCGCGCCGCATGAGGTCGATCAGGATGCTCTTGACCTGATCGCTCTCCTCCTCGGAGCGGGACTCCGCGCCGGCCAGGATGTCGGAGGCGTTTTCCTTGTCCGCCAGCTGCTGCGCCTGCTTGCTCGAAGCCAGCTCCGACAAGGTGTAGGCGGTCGCACCCCGCACGCTCTGCGCGAACTCCTGTGCGCCCACCGTGTCGGCGTGGATGGAGATGAACAGGCTGGCCGCCTTCTGGCGCGAGATGGCGACGCGCCGGTCGAGCGACACGAACACGTCGGAGGCGCGCGTCATCTGCACGTCGTAGCGCCCCTTCGCCGCCAGGATGGTGCGCAAATGCCGGGCGACCGCGAGCACCACGTCCTTCTCGATCACGTCTCCGCTGGCTGCGCCGGGGTCGACCCCGCCATGACCGGCGTCGATGACGATCACGGGCTTGGCGTTGGGCTTGGGCGGCGCGGCGCCGGCGAGGTCTTCCGGCTCGCGCCCCCGCGTCTCCTTCGGCCGCGATGCGGGCGGTGCCAGCTTGCCCAGGAAGCTCGCCCGGTCGGTCGGGGTGAGATCGAGGTTGAGCCGCGCCACCATCGAGCCCTGCCGGCGCACCATCGCACCCGCCTCCACGCGTACCGGCCCCTTGGTATCGATGACGATGCGCGACTTGCCGGGCGCAAAGAGGCCATAGCGATAGGCCTCGATCAGGCCCCGGGGCTGCTGGCCCGCTCCCTTCGGCAAGCGAAAGTCCACGTCGGATATGTCGATGATGATCCGGTAGGGGTCGGCCAAGAGGAAATATTGATAGGGCGCGGTGCCGGACAGGACGAGCGAAAAGCGCGTGCGGGCCTCGTCGCCGCCGATTTCGGCCGACACCGCCCTAATCGCGCGATCGTTCACCTCGGCGGACCATTGTTTCGGGGTCTCTGCGGGCGGAGCGGCGGGGTTGTCCTCCTGGCTACCCTTCCTGACCTCGGTTTGGGCTGGCGGCCGCGCCTCCGGCGCCATCTTCCTGATCTCGGTCTGCGCGTGGCCTGCGGCTGGCAGCAGCAACAGTCCCGCGCACGCCAATGTGCGCAGACCGCCTAGCCAGCCTCCGCCGGCCCTTGCCATTGCAACCCTCTCTGCCTCGCCCGAAGGCACCCCTTTTCCGCGACCTTAACCAGTTGTTTGTCGAATCCATGCACAGATCAAGGGCCGGAAGGTGGTGGCGCCTCGGGCAAAACTTTCTTGCCACAGAGGGGATGAAGCCCTAGAAGATTCTATCGCTTACCGCCGTATCCGTCTTCCCGCGGCGCTCGCCGAGGTGTGCGAATGGGCCCGGAGCAGTAGCTCGCCGCCCAGACCGCATACAAGGACGAAGAGCTCGCTTGGCGCCGATGCGATGGTTCGTTTCGATGTGAACGAAATGCGATCGCCGGCTCGTTGCGCTGAAACGCAAGGGCAGGTGGGTTTGGTTTCGCTCAATTCTTGAGGCGCGGGCCCCAAGCACAGAACTGCAAGGGACCGTGCCCGCAACAATCGGGAGACTCTCTTCGAGCGGCATGCGGACGCCGCAAAACAGGCCGCAAGGTTTGCCCGCGCCCCGGGCATGAAACGAGGAGCTGGGGCATTCATGACGCTCGCCAGCTCCGCGCATTGAAGTGGATCATGACGGCAACATACTCAACTTGCAGGGATAAACGCGAACGACCGGGGGCTGGTGTCCAGCTCGGCAGCCTCGCTGCGCCGGTCGCCGCATCGGTGCCCGGCCGCCTATCGGCCTATGGGCGCAGTCGCTGCCGTCAGGGTCCGATCACAGCAACCAAGATAGGCGCAACAACGAGGAGCGCGGCCCGCATGGGGCCCGCCAATGATCGGCGTTCAGCCGCTCGCCTCGGCGCCAAGGACCCCATCACATGGAAAAAAGCAACAAGATGCTCATCGATGCCACGCACCCGGAGGAGACTCGGGTGGTGGTGCTGCGCAACGGCCGGGTAGAGGAATTCGACTACGAATCGGCCGCACGCAAGCTGCTGCGCGGCAATATCTATCTCGCCAAGGTGACACGGGTAGAGCCGTCGCTGCAGGCGGCCTTCGTCGACTACGGCGGCAACCGTCACGGTTTCCTGGCCTTCAGCGAAATCCACCCCGACTACTACCAGATCCCGGTCGCCGACCGGCAGGCGCTGCTGGCCGAGGAGGCCGAAGCGGAGGCCGAGGCGGAGGCGGAGGCCGACGCCCGCGCGGAGGCCGAGGAAGCCCGCTCACCACACGAGCAGCAGGCCGCACGGCAGAGCCAGGGCCGTTACAGAGCTGCCCCGCGCGACGACCAGCCCGACGAGCCGCCCGAGAGCCGGGAGGCGCTTCCCGAGGCTGCAGCTCCTGACGACCGCCTGCAGGAGCCGGTGTCTGTGCACGCGCCCGAAGGCGAGCCGCCTCAGGCTGCGGCGCCGCCTTCGCAGTCCAGCGAAGACGCACATCCTCACGGCCATGGCGACAATGGCCACAGCAGTGGCGAGGCGACGTCCGAGGTGCGTGGCAACGGCCACGTCGAGGACATCGGCAGCGATCAGGCCGAGGCGCCCGAGACGGTCAGCACGGTTGAGCAGGTCGGCTCGGAGGACGCGCTGGAAGAGGTGCCCGAGCGCCCGCGCCGGCGCATGCGCTCCTACAAGATCCAGGAAGTCATCAAGCGCCGCCAGATCATCCTGGTGCAGGTCGTCAAGGAAGAGCGCGGCAGCAAGGGCGCAGCCCTCACCACCTATCTTTCGCTGGCCGGCCGCTACACGGTGCTGATGCCCAACACGGGGCGCGGCGGGGGCATCTCCCGCAAGATCACCCAACCGCTGGACCGGAAGCGCCTCAAAGCCATCGCCCACGAGCTCGAGGTGCCGGAGGGCATGGGGCTCATCATCCGCACCGCCGGCGCGGCGCGCACCAAGCAGGAGATCAAGCGCGACTTCGAGTACGAGATTCGCCTGTGGGAGAACGTGCGGGACCTGACGCTGACATCGACGGCGCCCTGCCTCGTCTACGAGGAAGGCAACCTCATCAAGCGCTCGATCCGCGACCTCTACGCCAAGGACATCGACGAGATCCTGGTGGCCGGAGAGGCGGCCTACAAGGAAGCCTACGACTTCATGGGCATGCTGTCGCCCGGACAGGCCAAGAACGTCATCAAGTACGAGCAGCCCGAGCCATTGTTCGCCCGCTACCAGATCGAGCGGCAGCTGAACGCGATGTTCAGCCCGTATGTCACGCTGAGGTCGGGCGGCTATCTCGTCATCAACCAGACCGAGGCGCTGGTCTCCGTCGACGTCAACTCCGGCAAGGCCACGCGCGAGTTCTCCATCGAGGAGACCGCCCTCAATACCAACCTCGAGGCATCAGACGAGATCGCCCGGCAGCTGAAGCTCAGAGACCTCGCCGGCCTGATCGTCATCGACTTCATCGACATGGAGGAGCGGCGCAACAACCGCAAGGTGGAGAACCGCCTGAAAGATGCGTTGCGCCACGACCGGGCCCGCATCCAGGTGGGCCGCATCAGCCATTTCGGCCTGATGGAGATGTCGCGTCAGCGCCTGCGCACCGGAGTGCTGGAGGGGTCCACCACGCAGTGCCCGCACTGCCAGGGCACGGGCATCATCCGCTCCGTCGAATCGGTGGCGCTCGCCGTGCTGCGCGCGCTCGAGGACCAGCTCCTGCGCGACCCGCGCAGCTCGCTCACGGCCGTGACGACCGCCGACGTCGCCCTCTACATCCTCAACAACAAGCGCGCCTTCGTCACCGACATGGAGCGCCGCTACGGCGTCGTCATCGCCGTGCAGGCGAGCGACCGCATGCAGGGCGCCAACTTCGCCATCGAGCGATCCGCGGTCCAGGCACCGGCGCCGCAGAGAGCTGCCGAGCGCGCAGTCGTCAATATGGAGTCGGGCTTCGAGCGCCAGGAGGGCGAGGAGGACGTCCGCGAGGACACCGAAGAGGCGACCGAGCGTGGTGATGGCGATGGCGGACGCCGGCCGCGGCGCCGGCGTCGGCGTGGCCGGCGCGACGAGCGGGGCGACGACCGGCCAGCGTATCGCGGCGAGCACCGCGGCGGCGAGCGGACCGAGCACGCGCACAACGGCGAGGTGGAAGACGTGGGACCGGAGGTCGCGGCGTACGCCGATCAGCCGGAGCCCCACGAGGACCTCGCCCCGGAGGCGGCCGACACTCCCGCGGGGTTCGGCGAGCAGCCATCCCTGACGCGCGGCGAGGAAGGCCGCGAGGAACGACCAGGCCGACGCCGGAGGCGCGGACGGCGCGGCGGGCGGCGCGGTCGTGACCGCGACGATGCCCCGCGCGAGCACCGGGTAGACGAGCACGGCGACGAGGTCGCGGCGCATGCGAGCGAGGCCGGCAACGGCGCAATCGAGCCGGATGCCGGCTCTGCGGTCCAACATCATGAGTTCCAGGAGGAGAGGCCAGCAGCCGTCGCAGAGGAGACGGCGCAGCAGCCGCCGCGCGGTGAGCGCGCGGAGCCGCGTTACCCGGCGGCGCGGGAGAGGACGCCGGAGCGGCCATGGCAGGCGCCCGCCGACCCCTACAGCGGGGAGGCCACGGCACCCCACCGCGCAGAGCCCTCACCCGCCCCGGAGAGCGCGCCGCCCAGGGAGCCGGAGCCCGTTCACGCGGAGCGCATCGCCGAGCCCGTGCACGAGGACCCATCGCGGCCCGTGCGCAAGGGATGGTGGCAACGGCGCTTCTCCGGCGAGTAGGGAGCAGGCCTGCAAGTAGCTCGACCGGCCGCCGTCAGTCTCCTCACCCGCGCGTCGTGAGTGGGGGCGAGGGGTCTGACCCCGGCTAACGCACTGTTCGGCTTTCCGCCCGCAATCCGTCCGGCGATGTGACGCTATATGGTCGTCGCCATCCTCTTGGGCGAGAGACGCGGAAGCCGCCATGAAGAACTCGGCGACGGCCAGGCTGGGCACGGACTTCCCGAAGATCGGCAAGGTCGACACGCGGTGCCAGTGGAAGACGGTCAACTTCGAGTACCACGCGCGCCCGGCCGCCGTCAGTCTCCTCACCCGCGCGTCGTGAGGCGGCCCCAGCCCGCGAGCCGGCGCGCGGCTTCCGCCATGTCCGCCGTCGTGCCGGCGTAGCAGAAGCGCACGTAACGGCTGCCGCGCCCGGCATCGAAATCGACGCCCGGGGTGGCGGCGACGCCTGTTTCGTCGAGCATCTCTTTGGTGAAGGCGACGCTGTCGGACGTGAAGTCGCCGACGTCCACGTAGAGATAGAACGCGCCGTCGGCGGGCACGATGCGCTCGAGGCCAGCCTTGGGAAGCTCGCCCAGCAGCAGCGCGCGGTTCTCGGCATAGACGCGCTTGTTGGCCTCGAGCTCATCGAGGCCGTCGAAGGCGCCGATGGCTGCGACCTGGGCCACGGTGGGGGGCGAGATGTAGAGGTTCTGGGCCAGCCGCTCCACGGGCCTGACCAGCTCCTGCGGCACCACCAGCCAGCCCACCCGCCAGCCCGTCATCGAGAAATACTTGGAGAAGCTGTTGACCACGATGGCTCCGGAGGTCCTCGCCAGCGCGGTCTCCTCCGGCAGGCCGTAGGTCAGCCCATGGTAGATCTCGTCGGAGACCAGCCAGATCTTGTGGTGCCGGCAGGCTTCCACGATCTCGGCCAATCTGTTCCCCTCCAGCATGGTGCCGGTCGGGTTGGCGGGGCTGGCGATGACGAGGCCCGACACGCCCTCACGCGTTGCAGCTTGCTCGATCTGGCGCGCGGTCGGCATCCAGCGCGAGGCGGCATCGGTGCCGAGCAGGACCGGCACTTGTCCCAAAGCGGTGAGGATATGCCGGTAGCAGGGATACCCGGGTGACGGCAGTGCCACCTTGGCCCCCGCGTCGAACAGCGCCAGGAAGGCCAGCACAAAACCGGCCGATGATCCCGTCGTCACCACTACCCGCTCGGGCGCGACGTCGACGCCGTAGCGCTGGCGATAGTGGCCGGCGATGCGGGCGCGCAGGTCGGGCAGCCCCAGGGCCACGGTATAACCCAGCGTCTCGCGGTCGAGTGCCCGCTTGACGGCATCGAGCGCGGCGCGGGGCGCGGGCGTACCCGGCTGCCCCACCTCCATGTGGATGACCTTGTGCCCTTGCGCCTCCCGCGCCGCGGCAGCCTCCATCACGTCCATGACGATGAAAGGCGGCACATCGCTGCGCAGCGACATGTGCAAGCCGACGGGCAGGCGCTCGCCCGAGCGAGCCTGCGGGGTCTTCATTGCCGCGCTCCCATTGCCGCGAGCCCTCAAACCGCCACGGTTCCGCCCTAACCGGCCGCATCTGCGTGCTGGCTGGCCGCGCTGCGGTCGCGCGCCCCAAGTCACCGCAATGTGGATTGGCGGGTTTCGGGCATGCGGCTTATAGTCGGCTGGCCTCGAGTTGCCTAGGCCCGGGCATGGATGGGCGGTCGACTTGGCAGGGACGGATGCCGCTGACGCGCCGCTGGCGCAAGGAACGAGTCTCGCACCGTGCAAGCACATGAAGATCGCCGCCGGGGCAATATCGGGCCGGCATGCAAGACCGCTCCGTGTCGGCCGCGGCGCGCGCCGAGGTGGCGCGCCGCATCCATGGCCGCCATCTATGCCGTATCCGCCTCCATCGCCGCCGTCTCGCCCGCCGCGGCGCAAAGCCTGCCGCTGATCCGGGATACGGAGATCGAGAACCTTCTCAAGGATTACTCGCTCCCGATCTTCAAGGCCGCCGGGCTCGCATCGCAGAACATTACGATGCGCATCATCCGCCACGAGAGCTTCAACGCCTTCGTGGTCGACGGCCGCAACGTGTTCATGAACACCGGCACCCTGACGCAGGCCAAGACGCCCAACGAGGTGATCGGCGTGATCGCCCACGAGACGGGCCACATCGTGGGCGGACACATGGCGCAGCTCCGCAGCCGCATCGCCCGCGACGCCACCAAGAGCCTGCTGCTCACCATTCTGGGGATCGGCCTGATGGTCGGCGGCGCGATGGCGGGCGGCGACACGGCACGCGAGGTGGGAAGTGCCGGCGGCGGCTTGGCCATGGGCGGCAACGAGATGGTGATGCGCTCCATGCTCAGCGAGCGCCGGTCCCAGGAATCGGCGGCCGACCAGGCCGGCCTGCGCCTGCTCCAGGCCACGCGGCAATCGGGGCGCGGCATGCTGGAGACGTTCGAGCGCTTCGCCGAGCAGGAGTTCTGGCAGTCCAAGGACCTCGACCCGTTCGTGCGCAGCCATCCGGTCGCGGCCGATCGTCTCAACCAGCTCAGGGAGAGGGTGGCCGCGAGCCCCTATGTGAACGACAAGGACCCGCCGCAGCTTCAGCTGCGCCACGACATGATGCGAGCCAAGCTCGACGGCCACATGCTTCCCATGCCGCTGGTATTCAACCGCTACCCCACGAGCAACAACAGCCTGCCGGCGCGCTACGCCCGTGCCATCGCCCGCAACTGCTCAGGCAGCTGCGCGCAAGCGCTGCCCGACATAGATGCCCTCATTCGCGACAAGCCGGACAACCCCTATTTCTGGGAGCTCAAGGGCGAGCTGCTGCTGAAGGCCGGGCAGGCCGCCGAGGCGATCGACCCGCTGCGCAAGGCGGCCGGCCTGCTGGACAAGCTCAAGCACGCGAACCCGACGGTCTCCTACTCGCAGACCCAGATCATGCTGGGACGCGCCCTGGTCTCCTCCAACGATCCCCGCCTCTTGGACGAGGCGATAACCATCCTCACCCACGTGCTGGGCGCCGATAAACCTTTGTGGCAGGGAGAGGACGACGACTGGATGGGTTGGTGGCAACTTGCCGTGGCCTACGATAGGAAGGGCAATCAAGCCGAGGCCCTCCTTGCCACGGCACGCAAGCACTTCTATTCCGGCAATGCCAAGGACATCCACGAGGCCCAGATTTACGCCAAGCGCGCCCAGCAGGTTTTTTCACGCGGGTCGCGCGGCTGGCTCATCGCCGAGGACATCATCACCTACAAGGCTCCCACCTGAGCCAGCAGCGCCAGACCCCAACGGAAGGAATGTTCATGCCCGCCAAACCGTCCGCCTCGCTCTTCGACGCCATCACCTCCATCAAAGGAGCGGCGCTGCTGGTGCCGGCGATCCTGCTCGTCGGCGCCACACTGGCCGTCGGGCAGGCAGCGGCACCGTCGGCGCCCCCGGCGCCGGCCGCCACGACCGAGCAGGCCTCGCCTCAACCAGCCGCACAGGCAACGGCATCGAAAGCGTCGGATGCGCCCGCCCCCAACGCGTTCACTCCGGCCCAGCGCAAGGAGCTCGAGACCATCATCAAGGACGTCCTGCTCAACAATCCGGAAATCATGCTGGAGGTGCAGAACGCGCTCGAGTCCAAGATGGACAAGATCCAGGCCGAGCGCATGGCCGTGGCCATCAAGGAGAACGCCACCGAGCTCTACCGCCCGGCCGGCTCGCCCATCGTCGGCAACGTCAAGGGCGACGTGCCGGTCATCGAGTTCTTCGACTACAACTGCGGCTACTGCAAGAAGGCGCTCTCCGAAGTCACCCAGCTGATGGACAAGGACAAGAAGGTGCGGATCATCATGAAGGAGTTCCCGATCCTGTCCAAGGGCTCGGAGGAGGCCTCGCGCGTCGCCCTTGCCGCCAAGATGCAGGGCAAATACTGGGAATTCCACCGCGCGATGCTGGAGAGCCAGGGTCAGGCCAACGAGGCCGCGTCGCTGCGCATCGCCGAAAAGCTCGGTCTCGACATGGCGCGGCTCAAGAAGGACATGGCCTCGCCCGAGGTCAAGAAGGAGATCGACGATACGCGCCAGCTCGCAACCAAGATGGGCATCCAGGGTACGCCGCACTTCATCGTCGGCGATCGCATCATCGCCGGAGCGCCGGAGAACCTGACCGAGCTGCTCGGCAAGCACGTCAACGACGTGCGCAAGGAGGGCTGCAAGGTTTGCTAAAGGCCATACGCCTCACCTCCGCGAACAACTTGGCTTCCGCAAGAAATGTCTCTGTACAACTTGCGGGCCCGCCCTTTCGCGGCGGCGGAAAAGCTGATAAACGGGGCGCCTCTTTGAAGATGTTCGCGGCGCTGTCGCGCGCGTCCGCTCACAACAGCTTGCAGGCGGCGGCCGATGCCCAAGCCGATCTTCGTGCTGAACGGGCCGAACCTCAATCTCCTGGGTGTTCGCGAGCCCGCAATCTATGGCGCGGAGACGTTGTCCGACGTCCGGCGGCGCACCGAGGCGCGGGCAAAGTCGCTGGGGCTGGACGTGGACTTCCGTCAATCGAACTCGGAAGGGCAGCTCGTCGACTGGATCCAGGAAGCGCGCGAGAAGGCCTGCGGCATCATCCTCAACGCCGGCGCCTACACGCACACCTCGGTCGCCATCCTCGATGCGCTCACCGCCGCCGAAAAGCCCGTGATCGAGCTGCACCTGTCCAACGTGTTCCGGCGGGAAGGCTTCCGGCATCACTCCTACGTATCGCCGGCGGCCCAGGGGGTAATCTGCGGATTTGGCGGCAAAGGATACGAGCTGGCCGTAGAGGCCATGGCTGATATTGTAGCCGGCAGGCAGGCTGCCAAGGGCTGAGAAGCTGAGGAAGGGAATGGGATTGGCTGAGCCGATGGCGAAGGACACGAAAGGCAAGGGAAACTCCGATCAGGCCCTGATCCGCGATCTGGCAGAGCTGCTGGAGGAGACGGGCTTGAGCGAGATCGAGATCGAGCGCGAGGGCATGCGCGTGCGCGTCGCGCGCCAGGTCACCGTCGCTGCGGCGGTGCATCCGGGACCGGCGGCCTCAGCCGCTATGGCAGCTGCCGCTGCTCCGGCAGGAGCCGCGCCGGCCGCCGCTGCGGTTGCCGATCCGGGCAAGCACCCGGGCGCCGTGCCGTCGCCGATGGTGGGCACCGCCTACCTCGCTCCCGAGCCCAGTGCCGCACCCTTCGTCGAGGTCGGCACGCGCGTCGCCCAGGGTCAGACGATCCTGATCATCGAGGCGATGAAGACCATGAACCACATCCCCGCCCCCAAAGCCGGCGTGGTGACGGCCATCCTTGTCGGCAACGGCCAGCCGGTCGAGTTCGGCGAGCCGCTGGCGATCATCGAGTAGCGTTGGGAGCCCGCCCGCAGCGATGTTCGACAAGGTTCTGATCGCCAACCGCGGCGAAATCGCGCTCAGGGTTTTGCGCGCCTGCAAGGAAATCGGCATCCCCACGGTAGCCGTGCACTCCACGGCAGACGCCGACGCCATGCACGTGCGCCTCGCCGACGAGAGCGTGTGCATCGGCCCGCCGCCCGCATCCGAGAGCTATCTCAACATACCGCGCCTGCTCGCCGCCTGCGAGATCACCGGCGCAGACGCCGTGCACCCGGGCTACGGCTTCCTGTCGGAGAACGCGCGCTTCGCCGAGATCCTGGAGGAGCACAGCATCACCTTCATCGGTCCGACGTCCGAGCACATCCGCATCATGGGCGACAAGATCGAGGCGAAATCGACGGCCAAGCGCCTGGGGATTCCGGTGGTGCCGGGCTCGGATGGTGCCGTGACCGACGAGGCGCAGGCCGTCAGGATCGCCAAGGACATGGGCTTTCCGGTGCTGGTCAAGGCGGCGTCGGGGGGCGGAGGCCGCGGCATGAAGGTGGCCCGCACGGCCGAGGACCTCGACATGGCGCTGAAGACGGCGCGCACCGAGGCCAAGGCCGCATTCGGCGACGACAGCGTCTACCTCGAGAAGTACCTTGCGAAGCCCCGCCACATCGAGGTGCAGGTGTTCGGCGACGGCAAGGGCAACGCCATCTACCTGGGCGAGCGCGACTGCTCGCTGCAGCGCCGGCACCAGAAAGTCATGGAGGAGGCGCCTTCGCCCGCCCTCAACGCCGAAGCGCGCAAGAAGATCGGCACCACCGTCGCCAAGGCCATGCAGAAGATCCGCTACCGCGGCGCCGGGACCGTCGAGTTCCTCTACGAGGACGGCGAGTTCTTCTTCATCGAGATGAACACCCGCCTGCAGGTGGAGCATCCGGTCACCGAGATGATCACCGGGCTCGATCTCGTCATCGAGCAGATCCGCATCGCCTCCGGCGCACCGCTGACGCTCTCGCAGGACGAGGTGATCCTCTCGGGCCACGCCATCGAGTGCCGCATCAACGCCGAGAACGCCAGGACGTTCAGGCCGTCGCCCGGCACCATCACCTACTGGCATCCGCCCGGCGGGCTCGGCGTCCGCGTCGACAGCGGCGCCTACCAGGGCTACCGCATCCCGCCCTACTACGACAGCCTGATCGGCAAGCTCATCGTGCACGGCAAGAACCGCAACGAGTGCCTGATGCGGCTGAAGCGGTGCCTGTCCGAGTTCGTCGTCGAGGGCATCGAGACGACCATCCCGCTGTTTGCCGACCTGGTGCAGCAGGCCGACATCGCCAACGGCCTCTATGACATCCACTGGCTCGAAAAGTATCTGCAAAAGCCTTAAATTCGTGGAGGACCAGCGGGTACTTCGGATCCGCCCAAGAGTGGCACATGGCGTCGCGGGACGACATCATCATCGAGATAACGCCGCAGGTGCTGCTGAAGGCATACACGTGCGGCATCTTCCCGATGGCGGAAAGCGCCGAGGACCCCGCGCTCTACTGGATCGAGCCGCAGCAGCGCGGCATCCTGCTGCTCGACCAGGTGCACGTGCCGAGACGGCTTGCACGCACCATCCGCCGGGGCGTCTACGAGGTCCGGATCGACAGCGACTTCGAGGGCGTGATCGACGGCTGCGCGGCGTCCAGGTCCGGCCGGCGCACCACCTGGATCAACCGCAAGATCAGGGGGCTCTATCGCGACCTGTTCCAAGCGGGCTACTGCCACACGGTGGAGACCTGGGCCGGCGGGCGGCTGGTCGGCGGGCTCTACGGCGTGGCGCTGCACGGGGCTTACTTCGGCGAGAGCATGTTCTCGACTGCGCGCGACGCCAGCAAGGTGGCGCTCGTCTACCTGTGCGCCCGCCTGACCCGGGGCGGCTTCTCGCTGCTCGATACGCAATTCGTCACCGAGCATCTGAAGCAATTCGGCACCGTCGAAATCGACCGCAGCGAGTTCCACGCACTGCTCGAGAAGGCGCTGGCCCATCCGGCGGACTTTCACGCGCTGCCGAAGGACGCGAGCCCGCAACAGGTGCTGGACATCGTCGAGGGCCGCGCCTCGGTGTGAGCGGCGCATCGCCGTGGCTTCGAGCCCAGAACGACGCCTCCTCTCGCGGATCGACAATTCCGTGCTGGTGACGGGGCTGCGCTGAGCTATAACAGCGCGATATCTCGTCCAAGAGAGCCAATCGCAAGGAGATACGCCGCAGCAGAACAGGCAAGCGGTCGCCTGCACGGGGGTTCGCAATGACGACGAGGGAGGCTTCCCGCATTCGCATAGCCCTGGCGGGGGAGGAAGACCGCCCGGCGATCTACCGCATCCGCCACCGCGTCTACGCGCAAGAGCTGGGGCAGCATCCCCCCAACGCGGAGGGGTCGCTCTCCGATCGGCTCGACGCCTGGAACCTCTACATCACCGCCTCATCCAACGGCGCGCTCCTCGGGTTCGTCAGCCTCACGCCGCCGGGGAGCCCAAGCTACTCGATCGACAAGTACTTCAGGCGCGAGGAGCTGCCCTTCTCATTCGATCGGCGGCTGTTCGAGGTCCGCCTCCTGACCGTGACCGAGCCGCACCGCGGCCGCGAGGTGGCGGCGCTCCTGATGTATGCGACGTTTCGCTGGATCGAAGACCACGAGGGCCGGGAGGTCGTCGCCATCGGTCGCCGGGAAATTCTCGGCCTCTACGGCAAGGCAGGCCTCAAGCCCCTCGGACGGGCGGCACAAAGCGGGGCCGTTCACTACGAGCTGCTGAGCGCAACGATCGCAGAGATGCGGCAGGCGACGCAAGCGCGCCAGCACTTCGTGGAGCGCTTGCAGCGGATCAGCGAGTGGCAGCTCGACCTCCCCTTCCGGGGCCCCGCGGCCTGCTATCACGGCGGCGCGTTCTTCGAGGCCATCGGCCCAGCGTTCGATCACCTGGAGCGGTCGCGCGAGGTGATCAACGCCGATGTGCTCGACGCCTGGTTTCCCCCGGCTCCGGGTGCCATCGCCGCCCTGCGGGAGCACCTGCCGTGGCTGGCCCGGACCTCTCCCCCCGCGGCCTGCGAGGGCATGATCGAGGCAATCTCGCGGGCGCGGGGCGTCCCCGTGGAGTGCCTCGTCCCGGGGGCAGGCTCCTCCGACCTCATCTACCGGGCCCTGCTGGAGTGGCTGACGCCGGGCTCGCGTGTCCTCCTGCTCGACCCCACGTATGGCGAATACGCGCACGTCACGGAGCGGGTGATCGGCTGCCGCGTCGACCGGCTGGAGCTGTCGCGCGGCGACGGCTACCGCGTCGATCCGGACCGGCTCCAGCGGGCGCTCGCAGACGGGCCGGACCTCGCCATCCTGGTCAATCCCAACAGCCCCACCGGCCAGCATGTTCCCCGCGAGGCGTTGGAAGCGGTGCTGGCGAAGGCGCCGAGCCGCGTGCGTGTCTGGGTGGACGAGGCCTACACCGATTACGTGGGGCCGGGAGAATCCCTGGAGCGGTTTGCCGCGGCCTCCACGAACGTCGTCGTCTGCAAGTCCCTCTCCAAGGTCTATGCGCTGAGCGGCTTGCGCGCCGCCTACCTGACCTGTCCTCCCCGCATCGCCGACGAGATCCGCTCGGTGACGCCGCCCTGGGTGGTGAGCCTCGTGGGACAGGTGGCCGCCGTGAAGGCGCTCGAGGACCCCCAGTACTACGCGCGGCGCTACACCGAGACCCGGCACTTGCGTGCAGAGCTGCTCGAAGAGCTGCGCGCGCTCGGAGGGCTCGAGGTGCTGGGCGGCGCGGCCAACTTTCTTCTCTGCAGCCTTGCAGAGAACGGGCCCGACGCCGCCGCGGTCTTGCAAGCGTGCCGCCGCCAGGGCCTCTTTCTGCGCGACGCCACGGCGCTGGGCGGCAGCCTGGGACGCCGTGCCCTGCGCATCGCCGTCAAGGATCGGGAGACCAACAGCCGTATGCTCGCCATCCTGCGCGGAGCGCTCCGGGAGGCACGCTGAGGCGGCTAGTACCCGGAATCAATAGAGCGCCAACCATGAAGCGTGCTCGACGGGTTCCCCTCCCCTTGACGGGGAGGGGTTAGGGGTGGGGTGAAATACGCGAGCGGCGTCGCTGCTTTGCTACCCCCACCCCCGACCCCTCCCCGCAAGGGGGAGGGGAGTACACACGCAAGCAGCCTACGAGTCCGTCTTCAGCCAAAGTGGCTACTAGCTAGCGCGTGAAAGGATCAGCGCGGGACGCGGCGGCGGCGCGGCTGATCGGGATCGAACGGCTCGGGTTCCGGCTGCTGGGGTAGGGGCCGCGCACCCGGCGTGCCAGGCGCGGCGGGTTGAGGCCTTTGCGCGGCGGTACGCGGCTGCGCGCAGTCCGTCAGCCACACGTCGAACACCGGATGCTCCACGGCATTGAGGCCGGGGCTGTCCGCGAACATCCAGCCCGAGAAGATGCGCTTCTCCTTGCCGTCGAGTTGCGTCTCCTCCACCTCGACGAAGGTCGTCGTCTTGGGCGGCTCGGTGGGCGCACGCGAATAGCACGCGCGCGGCGTCACTTTCAGCGCCCCGAACGTGGCGGTCTGGTTGAGCGGCACCTCCAGGCGCGAGATCTTGGCCGTCACCTTGTCGAGCGCGGCAAAGACGGCAACCGAATTCTCGATGCGCTGGGCGAGGGCAGGCGTCGCGCAGAGCACCGCAAGCGCGGCGGCCGTAAAAGTGCCCGTCAGTTGCGCTCTGCGGGGCTGGTGAGATGCGTGCGCCATGCCGGATGCAGTCGTTTTCCTCGGCCGTTCAGTCCCAGCGACGTGGGCGAGAAAGGTGGCACCAGTGTGATTGCCCGGAAGTCCGCTTCGTTCTGGGTCGCGCTAGTTGCGCGGCTGCCAGGGCTTGTAGTCACCCGTCGCCGCCGGCCGCTTGCCGGAGCCCAGAATGCTCCCGGAGGGGCGATAGGCTTGCGGCGTGCCGGTCATGTTCATGAGGTGCGGCTTCTGCCAGGGCCGCGCGACATACTTTTCCTCGCTCGGCGGCGTGTCCACGAGATAGTGCATCCAGGCGTGCCATTCGGGCGGGATCTTCGAGGCCTCGGCCAGGTTCCTGTAGATGACCCAACGGCGCGGCACGCCCAGCGGGCCCACGCCCTTGCGCTGCAGATAATAGCGGTTGCCGGCCTCGTCCGTGCCGACCAGCCGGCCTCGCAGCGCCGTATAGATGCGGTTCGACCAGGTGTTGCCGCCCCACCAGCTGAAGATTTCGCTGAAAATGCCCATCCCGTCCGCTGTGCGTGGCGCTCGTGCCGGGGCGTTATGGCACCGCGCGGGAGGCGGTGTCCATGGTGCCGTGTGCCGCGGCAGAACTGCCACAGGCACAAGAATCCGGTAGCGCACTAGGGATAGTTGGGAGAAAGGAGCAGCCTTTTTCGGCAATCCACGCGAGGCGGTGGATGGACTCCATCGCAAGAAACCCTGCTACTTCTGAGCTTCCAAGCGATTCATCCACAGGTTCTGCCCCGAGTTGAAGTAACCAC
>VBAB01000627.1 GCA_005888525.1 Alphaproteobacteria bacterium | reverse complement strand
GCGCGGCGCTGCGGCGGGTGGAGGAGGAGGTGCTGCACGACCACGTGGCGCACTGCGTCGAGCATGCCATCGCCAGCGGCAACGCGGGCGAGCAGCGCCGGAAGGTGGCCGAGCTGATGGACGTGCTGGCGCGCTCCACGCGCTGAACCCGACACGCCTCGTTGTCATCCCGGGCCTTGTGCCCGGGATCCATCTATCCACGCACTTCGGCGGGTGCGCATGGCTGGATCCCGGTGACAAGCACCGGGATGACAACGCTGAGCTTGTGATTCCACCTGCGTCGGAGAAACTCTAGCACGGTTCCTGTTAGCGCAGCGTCTGCGTCAGGTGGTGCGGTCGCGGGGGCCGATCAGGCCATAGATGATGCCGAGCCCCAGCCCGAACCCGCCGACGATGACCGCCACGATCCACATGCGCGTCGGGTTCCAGCCGCCGAACAGGACCTGGTTCCCCTGGCCGAAGACCTGCCCCTTGATCAGCGGCAGCAGGATCCAGTTGCTCACCACGACGATGAGGAGGCCGAAGATCAGCCCCTTGAGCCACGCCATGCCGCCCGGGATCCATGCGTAGATCAGGCCGAACAGCGCGCCCCACAAACCGCCCCAGAAGATGTTGTTGACGAGACGGGGCACGCCCCAGGGCGGAATAGCCGGCGTCATCGACCAGCCGTGGGTGGGTATGTAGCCTCCGGCGTTCAACAAGTAGATGATGCCTTCGTGGACCACGACCACGGAAATCGCCGCGGCGATAAAGCCCATAACAATGCGTCCGATGGTTCCCTGCATGGCTTCCCCCGATTGCGCTGCTGTGATTTGCAGCGTCGGCTCCAGTATCCCCCGGCGCGTCGCGCCGAGGAAGCCGGGATGAGCCGGACACGGATCACGGTCGCGTGATCTGCGCGGTGGAGAGACCCTTCCCGCTGCCCAGTTTTCACTTGCCGCAGCCGTCCGCCGGGCCCATATACGGCCGGCAAATCCCGTGCTGGAGGCCTTTTGGTCGCGGCCTGCCCGTCGAGCGGCTGCCGCTGACAGCGAGCCTTCACATGAGCGCATGGGGTGCCCAGGCGAGGAGAGTGCATGGCCAAGGAAGAGATGCTGGAATTCGAAGGCGTCGTCGACGAGGTGCTGCCCGATGCGCGCTGCCGCGTAAAGCTCGACAACGGGCACATGGTGATCGCCTACACCTCGGGGCGCATGAAGAAAAACCGCATCCGCATCCTGGCCGGCGACAAAGTCACCGTGGAGATGACGCCCTACGACCTCGACAAGGGCCGCATCAACTTCCGCCACAAGGATACGCGCGCGCCCACGCCCGGCAGCGGCCAGCGCCGGCCGCCCCAGCGCCGTTTCCGCTGAAATGAGGCAATAGGCGGTGGGCAATAGGCAGTAAGTATCCACACACACGGTCGCCTATTGCCAACTGCCCACTGCCTACTGCCTTCTTCCCGCCCTCCGAATCGGACGATTGTGCCTGCAAGTTTGCAGCAGGTGGTGGGCATTTCCATGGTCGAGCGCGCGCACAGCCGACGCAAAGATGCCGACAATGAGGACGCCGGGGTCAAAGCCGGCGCCGACAGCCGGCGCGCGCTGACGCCCAAGTTCGACAAGAAGACCATCGCGCTGGTCTACGATTTCGACGGCACGCTGTCGCCCAAGCCCATGCAGGAATACGCCTTCCTGCCCAAGATCGGCGCCGACCCGGCCGCCTTCTGGGCCGAGAGCAATGCGCTGGCCCGAGAGACGCAGGCCGATCCTCTCATCACCTACATGCACCTCCTCTACAAGAAGGCGAAGGCCAAGGA
>VBAB01000626.1 GCA_005888525.1 Alphaproteobacteria bacterium | reverse complement strand
CCGGACCCCGAGCAGGCCAAGGCGCTGATGGCCTCGGGCGTCACCGCCATCGCCTACGAGACGGTGACGAGCGCGCGCGGCGGCCTGCCGCTGCTGGCGCCCATGAGCGAGGTCGCGGGACGCATGGCCATCCAGGCCGGCGCGCACTGTCTCGAGATGGAGCAGGGCGGACGCGGCATGCTGCTCGGCGGGGTCGCCGGCGTGGCGCCGGCCAAGATCGTCGTGCTGGGCGGTGGCGTCTCCGGCGTCAACGCCGCGTCAACGTCGACCGCCTCTACGCCATCGACCAGCAGTTCGGCGCCGCCGTCAACACCATCTTCTCCACGCGCCAGGCGGTGGAGGACTATGTGCTCGAGGCCGACCTCGTGATCGGCGCGGTGCTGGTGCCGGGCGCCGCGGCACCGAAGCTCATCACCGAGAAGCTCGTCCGCGACATGAAGCGCGGCTCGGTGCTGGTCGACATCTCCATCGATCAGGGCGGCTGCTCGGAGACCTCGCGGCCCACCACCCATGCCGCCCCGACCTACGTGGTCCACGAGGTCGTGCACTACTGCGTGACGAACATGCCGGGCGCCGTGGCGCGCACGTCGACGTTCGCGCTCAACAATGCTACCCTGCCGTTCATCCTGGCGCTGGCCGGCAAAGGTCCCCAGGCCGCCATGCTGGACGACCCGCACCTGCTCGCCGGCCTCAACGTTTATCGCGGGCGAATCATGCACCCCGCAGTGGCAGCCGCGCTCGGCGTCGAGCCGGCCGACCCGCGCCAGCTTCTTCGTCGTTGACGCGCTAGCCGCGCTCTCACTTCTCGATGTGGCCGCCGCCCATGTCGAAGAACTTGTTGGGCTTCAGGAAGAACGAAAGCACGATGGCCCCAGCGGGAGAATGCGCATCGTGCCGGCTGCCAGCCGGGCGCCAGACGTAGTTGCCCACGGTGGCAACACCCTCGTCGTCGGCGAGCGAGCCTTCCAGCACGTAGCTCTGCTCGAGCTCGGTGTGCTCATGATCGGGCAGCGAGGCGCCGGGGGCGAACCTCGTCAGAGCTGTCATGAGGCCCGTCGCCTTGTCCTCCATCAGGATTTTGAGATCGACACCCTTGAAGCGCGTCGGCACCCAGGGCAGCGAGGCGACGTCGACATAGCGCGAGGCGAGCACGCCGAGGTGCTCATGGCCCTTCGCGTTGGGTGTCGTGATGGTCATATGCCGTTCCTCCATTTTGTAGGGCGCGCGTGCTGTAGGGCGTGCGTGCTGAAGCGTTCGAGCAAGCCAAAACACCGGCCACGATAGCGGGTCTGGCGGCCGCTTTTCTTCATTTAAGCCGCGGCCAGCGCGAACGCCAGTCGCATCGATTGGGTCCCGCACGCCCCAGGTCGGAGCAAGATCGTGCCTGATGGGAAGCGCTGGCGCTTCCCTCCATCTCACTCTGAGACTCGCTTCAACCCCACGTTGCATTCGAGGGCACGTGATTCAATCTGAAGCGATCCTGCTCTGGGCGGTTTTATTGCCTGCCGGAGGGCCCTATTTGTCCCTTTTTTTATCATTCATCCATAGGGTTCGTGCAGCGTTTGGTTGGGGGAACCCGCGTATGCGCGGCCCGGTTCTTGTTGCTGATATTTGTCGATGGCTGCGGCTGAGACCGGCGTATGCCTGGGCCGCAGCCCGCACCGCTGTTTTTCGTGCCAACGCGCGACTCACGAAGGGCGCGGGCTCGCCGCGGGCCCTGATCGGGCACCTCGGCATCATCACGACCTGCATCACGATTTTCGCGCCGCCGATCATCTATGTCGTGCTGGGCGTCATTCAGCTCCAGCAACGCGCCATCGAGCAGGCAAATCTCGGCGCGCGTCACGTAGAGGTGCAGCTCACGCAGCAGCAATCGATCGAGTGGCTCAACCACGTGTCGATCAACGTGCTGCACGCCACGCGGGGCCCCAATAGCATCGTCGTCGCCAGTTGGCTCACCAACAAGAGCGGCGCGACTCTGATGTTCCAGGGCGAGCGCAGCTCGTGGCCCGAATTCAGCGCAGACCGGCCAATTCGCGCTTCCGGGTTCGAGGGCAATTTCCATGTTGCCGTCACTACGCGCGGCGTTTTCATCGGCACGCTGTATGTCGCCGCGGCCTTCTTGGTCCTGGGTCTTGCCGCCTACTACGTGTTCTGCCGCCTGCCGCTGGTGGCCCTCGACGAGGCCCAGCGACTCCTGCACGTCAAGCAAGCCGAGCTGCTGGCGCAGAAGGAGCAATTGGAAACCCAGAACCTGCGGTTCGATGCGGCCCTGAACAACATGTCGCAGGGCCTATGCATGTTCGACGCCGAGCACAAGCTGGTCGTGTGCAACGCTCCCTACGCGCGCATGTACGGCCTGGCTGCCGACTTGGCCAAGCCGGGCACGCCCTTTGCCGCGATCCTGCAGCATCGCATCGCCAAAGGCCTGCACGCCGGGCAATTCCCCGACGAATACACGCGCAACTTGCGCGACACGGTCGTCGCGAACCGTCCAGCGACCAAGATCCGTGAGTTCAGCGACGGACGCATCATCGCCACCAAGCACCAACCGATGCCCGGCGGAGGTTGGCTTGCGACGCACGAGGACATCACCGAGTACCGGCGCATCGAGGCGCGCATCACGCATCTGGCGCACCACGACGTCCTGACCGAGCTGCCCAACCGCCTTCTGCTGCGCGAGCGGCTGGAACCGGCGCTCGAGGCGGTGCAGAAGGGCAAGAGTTTGGCCGTGCTCTGCCTCGACCTCGACCGCTTAAAGGACGTCAACGACACGCTCGGGCACGCGGCCGGGGATGAGCTGCTGAAAGCGGTCAGCGCGCGGCTGCGCGCCAGCGTCGGCGATGCGGACACCGTCGCCCGGCTCGGCGGAGACGAGTTCTCCATCCTGCAGACCGGCAGGGAACAGCCGGTCGCGGCCACCGACCTGGCTGCCCAGATCACCGAGTGCCTCGCGGAGCCCTTCGAGGTCGACGGCCAACAGGTGACGGTCAGCATGAGCATCGGCATCGCCGTCTCACCCGGTGACGGCAGCAATCCCGACCAGCTGATCAAGAACGCAACCCTTGCCCTGCATCGCGCCAAAAGCGAAGGGCGCGGCAACCACCGCTTCTTCGAGCCGGACATGGACGCCTACATGCAGGCGCGCAGCAAGCTGCAGCTCGATCTGCGCAAGGCCCTCGCCAAGGGCGAGTTCGAGCTCCACTACCAGCCGATCGTCAACCTCGAGCGCGACGAGATCAGCTGTCTGGAGGCCCTGATGCGCTGGCATCACCCCGAGCGCGGCCTCGTGTCCCCGGTCGAGTTCATCCCGCTGGCCGAAGAGACCGGACTAATCGTCCCGATCGGCGAATGGGCACTGCGGGAAGCCTGCGCCGCGGCAGCCAAATGGCCCGACGAGATCAAGGTCGCCATCAACCTGTCGGCAAGTCAGTTCAAGAGCCGGAATCTGGTCGAGACGGTGTTCTCGGCGCTGGCGGCATCGCGCCTCCCGGCGCCGCTATTGGAACTCGAGATCACCGAATCGGTGCTGCTGCAGAACAACGACGCGACGCTCGCCACGTTGCATCAGCTGCGTGCGCTGGGCGTTCGCATCGCCATGGACGATTTCGGCACGGGCTATTCCTCGCTCAGCTACCTGCGCAGCTTCCCCTTCGACAAGATCAAGATCGACCGCTGCTTTGTCGCCGACCTTTCGGGGGCGAGCGAGGACGCGCTTGCCATCCTGCGCGCGGTTGCCGGGCTCGGCCACAGTCTCGGCATCGCCACCACCGCAGAGGGCGTGGAGACCGAAGAGCAGTTGGAGCGCGTGCGCGAGGAAGGCTGCACGGAGATGCAGGGCTACTTCTTCAGTCCGCC
>VBAB01000616.1 GCA_005888525.1 Alphaproteobacteria bacterium | reverse complement strand
GGGATCATCGACATTCAGCTGACCGCTCGGCAGCACGATATCCTTTCCGCCGTAGGCGACGAGGAAATGATGAAACAGGGTATTCGCATCGCCCTCCTTCGCCGCCATCGAGTAGCCGAGGCCATAGATCCGCTTGCCCTTGGCGCGCAGCTTGTCGTGCACGGTCTGGAAGAAGTCGAAATAGGCGTCTTGCGTCTTCGGAATATCGGCGTCGGTGAAGCCCGCTTCCTCGACCAGCGGACGCCAGGCCTGCTCCAACAGCGTCCCGGACTTGATCGGTACCGTGTAGTGGGAGTGCTTCTTGAGCTTGGCGTTGTAGTAGCGCGAGCCCAGGATGGCGATCTGGTGGTACTCGGCCTTCTGGCTCTCGATGACGTCGGTGAGATCCTCGAGCTTGTCGTCCCAAGCCAGCCGCGAGGCGAGAAATGGGCTGAGCGTTATTGGGTGCACGAGATCAGGCACGTCGGCGACCTGAACGGCGGCGGTCAGCTTGGTGACGATGTCGGGGCTGTTGATGATCGTCAGGTTGACCTTGGTGCCGGTCTGCTTTTCCCACGCAGCAAAGCTGTCGATGACCGCCTTGTTCTCGGCTTCGTAAAAGCCCTGGCTCCACCAAACCGTGAGCTCGCCGGCGGCCTTGGCCGATCGAGGGCGCGCGACGGTGGCAGCCGCCGCCGCACCAAGACCTGCGATGGCACGACGGCGGGAAATCTTGGTCATGGCCTTTCCTCCCAGCGTGCTAGGTGTTGCCCGGTTCAGCCCTTGACGCCGCCCATGGTCAATCCGCCGCTCATTTTTCTTCGAAACGCATAGTAGATCACCATCGGCGGGATGGCGTAGAGGATTGCCGCCGCCATCAGGTAGTTCCAGGGCGCCTCGTCGCTGTTCAGGAACTTGCCAAGCCCGACCGGCACGGTCAGCTTGCCCTCCGACGAGAGGAGCAGGAAGGCGTAAAGGTACTCGTTCCACGACAGCAGCAGCGCGTAGGTCCCGATTGCAACCAGGGCCGGGGCCATCAGCGGCAGATAGATCTTGAAGAAGATCTGCGGCGGTGAGGCGCCATCGATGCGCGCGGCCTCGTCGAGCTCCATCGGGATAGAGGCGCCATACTGGGAGAAGATGAAGATGGCGTAAGGCGTAGCGAACGTCACTTCCACCGCGATGACGGCAATCGGGTTGTTGGTGAGCCCGTATTTGCCCATGATGCCATAGAACGGGATGGCCAGGAACGACATCGGGATCATGTACGTCATCAGCGCGGCATTGGACAACATCCAGCCCTGCTTGAAACGCATGCGCCCGATGGTGAACGCGGCAAGGGTGCCGATGATCAGCGTCAACGAGGCGACGACGATGCCGATGTAGAAGCTGTTGGCCATCTGCCCCCAGAAGTTGGCGAGCAGCCAGTAGGACTCCTTGAAGACCGTCCAGAAGCTGTGCAGCGTCGGCGTCTCCGGAATGACGCTGTTGCTGAACACATCCTCCTTCTCCTGCAGCGCCACGCGAACCATGTTGTAAAGGGGCACGAGCGTCCACACGATCAGCAAGGCGCTGAGGACCGCCGCCGCGGTCTCCACGCCCAAGCGGTTCCGCCGGGCTCGGCGAGCGAGACTCACAGCTCCACCTGGCCTTTCTTCAGCTGGCGTATCAACAGCGCGACCAGCGGAATGAGAATTGGCAGGGCCGAGAGCACCGTGGCCATGCCCAGCGCCGGGTTGCCGAGCTCGAAGGCGTTGCGGATGCCGAGCGTGGCGAGAACATGCGTGGAGAGCGCCGGTCCGCCGCCGGAAATGAAGCGCACCGCGTTGAAGTCGCCGAGCGCCCAGATGGCGCTGAGCAGGGTGCACACCAGGTAGAGGCCGGCGATCAGCGGGATCGTGATGTGGCGGAACTGATGGAACCTGCTGGCGCCGTCGACCGCGGCCGCCTCATAGAGCTCGCGCGGGATGGCCATGCGCCCGGCGAGGAAAATGATGGTCCAGAACGGCAGCCATTTCCAGATATGCGCATAGATAACGGAGCCGAGGGCATACCAACTGCTGTCGAGCCATGGCGGGCCGTCGACCTGGAACAGGCTCCAGATTATATTGTTGATCAAGCCCCACTGGCCGTTGAGCATCCAATGGATCGAGATATAGCCCGGGATCGCCGGTGCGGCCCAGGGCAGGATGAATATCACCAGCAGGGCCTTGTTCCACCAGCCCTTGCGCATGAAGAAGCCGGACAGGAGCAGCGCCAGGAACAGCTTCAAGTTCACTGCGACGAGCAGGTAGATGAGCGTGTTGACAACGGCCGAGGGGTAGACGGGATCGGCGAATAGCTGCCGGTAGCTCGCCGGGTCGCTGCCAAGCCACAACCCGTAGCAGATCGGGTAGATGACGAAGGCCACAAACACGCAAACGTAGGGCGTGGCGAACGCAAGCGCCCACAGCCGCTCCGAGCTAGCCCACCACCGGCGCCTCGTGGTCTGCCGCCGTTCGACAGGCGCGAGCGCCGCATCGCCTGCCCACGTATTGACCGCCATCGGAGCAAACCCTTCTCCGCGCGTTGCTGGAGAGGTGCCCGAGCATTTAGATGCTCGGCAATGCCCGGAGTCAACAACATTGCACGTGGCGGCCCGTCAACACGTGTCTGGATCGGTGGTGGATGCGCACGCGTGGTTCGGCATTCGCGAATTGGCGGCCCAGGGAATAGCGTTTGCAGCCGTACGCG
>VBAB01000615.1 GCA_005888525.1 Alphaproteobacteria bacterium | reverse complement strand
GTGGGATGTCTCTTTCGGGTCACCCGCGAGTGCGCCGGGAGACCGGCAAGGAGTAGAGGGTGCGAGTCCCTTACGATGAAGGTGTAGCGAACCACATCGGCCCCGAGTCATGCGCGGGCGTTCGCGAGGGTGTCAGCGAAGCGTTGACAGGGGAGCGTACAGGCCAAGCTATTGAGCCGCGAAAATGACCTCATCTCGGGCGCCGACGTTTTTCGCGTTGCGGAAGGCAACACGGACGGGCACGTCAACGCTAGTGCTCGCCCGGCCCGGCGTGGTCGGAGAACTTGGCATGTGCGGACGCTCTTTGTACGGGAACCGGGAGGTCTCACGGTCGACCAACAGCGAGCGTACACGTGCTGCGCTGGTCCGCATCGGGGAGGCGAGGAGCCGTAGCCGGTGATGCACGATCGTGAGAAGTCTGACCCCGCCATAGTAGCTGAGAAGCCGACGAACAAAGCCGGGCAACCGGCAGCGGAGTCGGCGGAGCCAAGGGTGGGGGCCGAGGGGAACGCGAGCTGGCAAAGCACGCACCGGACGCAGGGACGGGAGCGCGTGTCACAGGCGCTGGAACGCGTACGACAAGTCGCAAGGCAAAGGAAGAAGGAGAAGTTCACGGCGCTCCTGCACCACGTCAGCATCGACTTACTCGGGATGGCGTTCTTCGCGCTCAAACGCGATGCGGCCCCCGGCGTTGATGGATTGACTTGGCGGACCTACGAAGCAGACCTTGACCGAAACCTCACTGATCTGCATGAGCGGGTTCATCGGGGAGCATACCGGGCACTGCCGTCACGCCGGACGTACATACCGAAGGCAGACGGGAAACAGCGCCCGCTCGCGGTCGCTGCCCTGGAGGACAAGATCGTCCAACGGGCGACCGTCGCGGTGCTGAATGCCATCTATGAGGAAGACTTCCTTGGCTTCAGCTACGGGTTCCGACCAAAACGCGGCCAGCACGATGCGCTGGATGCGTTGGCGGTCGGGATTGGCACCAAGCGAGTGAACTTCATACTAGACGCCGACGTAGCGTCCTTCTTCGACTCGGTCAGCAAAGAAAAGCTGGTCCGGTTCGTTGAGCACCGCGTCGGCGATCCGCGCATTATCCGCCTGATCCAGAAATGGTTGAAGGCGGGTGTCCTGGAGGACGGGGTCGTCACGGTCAGTGAAAGCGGGACGGGGCAGGGTTCGGTGGTCTCACCGCTGCTCGCCAACGTCTACCTGCATTACACCTTCGACCTCTGGGCCGAACGCTGGCGACGGCGCGAGGCCACGGGTGACATGATCATTGTGCGCTATGCCGACGACATCATCGTTGGGTTTGAGCACGAGGCTGACGCCCGGCGCTTCTGGGATGTAATGCGCGAGCGGTTGCAGGAGTTCTCGCTGTCGCTCAATTCGGAGAAGACCCGCCTGATCGAGTTTGGTCGCCATGCGGTGGACAGACGCGCCCGGCGCGGGCTCGGAAAGCCGGAGACCTTCAAGTTCTTGGGGTTCACCCACATCTGCGGTCAATCCCGACGGGGCAAATTCCTCCTTAAACGGAGAACCCGGCGTGATCGCATGCGGGCAAAGCTCACGGAGATCAAGGAGGAATTGCGACGGCGGATGCATCAGCCCATTCCCGAACAGGGACAATGGCTGGCGCAAGTGGTGAGGGGCTTCTTCGCGTATCACGCCGTGCCGACCAACTTCCCGGCATTGCGCGCCTTCCATCACCACGTCACGGTCTCATGGCTGCGCACGCTACAGCGCCGCAGCCAGAAGGATCGCACGACGTGGCAGCGGATCGCGAAGATCGCA
>VBAB01000614.1 GCA_005888525.1 Alphaproteobacteria bacterium | reverse complement strand
GATATCCGCATCCGTGATGACCAGGCAGGAACAGACGATCATGGCTACGCAAATTCCGCGTGCGTTATTGCTTCAAGGCGCTGGCAGGTTGCATCGCCAGCAAGGATGAACCATGCGAGAACGACGGCGGCAAGACCTGATCCGCGCCGCGCATCGTCGCAGCAAAATTCTCCGCCCCGTGCACCACCTCGTCGATCAACGAGCACCCGAGCAGGGCGAACGCACACGCGCGCATGGCGGGACAGGCGGCGTGCTGGCAAGCGGAGATCATCTCGATGGCGATGCACTCGTCGCGGCAGAAGCGCTCGCAGTCGACCGCCGCCGTCTCGAGGTCGCGCCGGGCATGGCGGTTGATGGCGCGCACCCAGCAGGACAAGTCGGTGACGGCGCTCTTGGCGGCCGTGGCGCCCAGCACGTTGGAGTAGGCACTCCACGCTCTCTCCCAGCAGGAGATGTCGCCGGTGCGGAAGCCCTTGAGCCAGTAGCGGAAGCCGAGACCCACCAGCCTTTCCGGCCCGCCGAGCTGGCTCCTCCGCGTCGATGCTCCGTCCTGCACTCGGATCATGGCGCGCGCTCCGCCGCGGGGTCGATCATGCCAGTCTCCAATCGTTGGGGTTCAAGGCCCCGACATCGGCAGCGCCCTAACCCGTCAGAGACGGTTTGTTGAGGCGCATTATCAACATTTCGCGGCGCCCAGGACTCCTGTCAAGCGCGCGTTTTCACTTTAGAATTCGTCGAAATCAAAAGTAGCTCCGGTGCGGTGTCAGACCCTCCGGGTCTGATACGGCACCGACTCAGCCGTGCTGCAGCGAACGGCGATAGCGCGGCAGGCCCATGGCGGCCGCCCGGTTCCCAGCCTTGCGCCGCGGTGCTGGAGCCTCCGTGTGCCGGCCTGTCGCCATATCGGCCAGCGTGTGCTGGTCGAGCACGTCGATGAAGGCGCCGAGCGCGGTGTCGAGGATCTGGTTCACGCCGCCGCGCTTCGGCTTGCGACCGCCTGTGCCCTCCTCGATCTCCACATGCGTGACCTCCGTGGCGCGCACGACGTCGCCGATCCGGATCGCGCTGGCTGGCCGCGCCAGCCGCACGCCGCCGTTGCGCCCGCGCACCGCCTCGATCAGATGCGCACGCGCAAGCAGGTTCACGATCTTGAACACGTTCTGCTGCGTGATCTGCAGGCGCTCCGAGAGCTCCGCCACCTTGACCAGGCGGGCGTCCGCCTGTGCGCAGTCGATCAGGATGCGGATCGCGTGGCTGGTGGATTTGGTCAGACGCATCGCTATGGGTGCCCCGAGAGCGCGTGGATCGGCTCAACATATTGCATGACAGTCCTGCAAAAGCGAGGGTGCTTCACCGATCGGCCGGTTGGAAGCGATGGACGCACGAGCCTGCGCGCCAGGCTCGCTTGGAGGCCGGGACGCCGATTTTGCACTGCGGCAAGGGCATGACTTCATTTGGTGAGGATCAGCTTGCCGTTGGCCGTGGTGCGCAGGCGGTACTCCTGGCCGTCGTGCTCCAGGATTGCCTCGCGCTCGCCCGCCGCACACCATGCTCCTTTCTAGACTCCATAAGTCTATAAACATTGCCTTGCCGGTTCTTTCCGGCAAAGAGGGGTGGCCGGGCCGCACCGGAAGAGCTAATGCTACATCCCAGTGGTGAGCTCGCCTGCCCTCGGACTTGTTCCGAGGGTCGAACCACGGCAATGCATGTACGTCCTCCTTCGACAAGGTGAGGACGAGGGGCGGCGCTCACCGCCCATCACTGGCAGCAGCAGGTCGAAGATGGTTGCACGCACGGGACCGGTGAAGCTGGCGATTGCCGGGTTGGGCGCCATCGGCCTTCCCGTGGCGCGCCGTGTCGATGCGGGCGACGTGCCGGGCCTGGCCCTCGTTGCCGTATCGGTGCGCGACGAGGCCAAGGCCCGCAAGGCCATGGCGGGATTCCGCCGCCCCCCGCCGCTGCTCGGCCTCGCGGCGCTGGCGGATGCGGCCGATGTGATCGTCGAATGCTTGCCGTCGGCGCGCTTTCTCGAAGTCGCCGAGCCGGCCGTGACGCGCGGGCGCATCTTCATGCCGCTGTCGGTGGGAGCGCTGATCGATCACATGCAGCTGGTGGAGCTTGCGGCCAAGACGGGGGCACGCATCGTCGTCCCCACCGGCGCGCTGCTCGGGCTGGACGCCGTGCGCGCGACCGCCGAGGGCAGGATCACCTCCGCCACCATCGTCACGCGCAAGCCGCCGGCCGGCCTCGCTGGCGCACCCCTGCTGGCCGCGCAAGGGCTGTCGGTGGACGGCCTGAAGGCGCCGCTGCGGGTGTTCGCCGGCAGCGCGCGCGAGGCCATCGCCGGCTTCCCCGCCAACGTCAACGTGGCCGTGGCGCTGTCGCTCGCCGGCATCGGGCCCGACCGGACGCAGGTGGAGGTGTGGGCCGACCCCGGGGTCACACGCAACACGCACACCGTCACGGTCAGATCGGATTCCTCCGACCTGACCATGACCATCGAGAATATCCCGGACCCGGACAACCCGCGCACCGGGCGCATCACCGCGCTGAGCGTGCTCGCGGCTTTGCGCCGGCTGACTTCGCCGCTGGTGGTGGGGAGCTGAGCACGGCCTGGCCCTGTGCAACGGCCACGGTCTTCGCCTCGGCGATCAGCCAGTCCACGAACGCCTGCACATGCGGCCGCATGCCCGTCTGCGACGAGCGGATCACGTAGTAGGCGCGCTCGCCGACGACGCTCTTGGAGAACGGCGCCACCAGCCGGCCCTCCTGCAGCAGGCCGCTGACGAGGCGGCCGATTCCCATGGCAACGCCCTGGCCGCTCAGCGCCGCCCCGATCATCTGCTCGTACCCGTCGAACCTGAGCGACGCGGCAGGCTTGAGGTCGACGCACCCCTGCGCCGCCAGCCACGTGCCCCAGTCGAGCAACCCCTCTGCCCCGTGCATGTGCAGCAGGGCGTGGTGCTCCAAGTCTT
>VBAB01000613.1 GCA_005888525.1 Alphaproteobacteria bacterium | reverse complement strand
TGACTGTGTCTGTCGGGAACCGGATCTGAGCCATTCCCCGCACAGCGCCCGGTACGTTCTCGACCGGGAGGCCGTTTTCGGTGACGAGGAGACTGGCCACGCCATTGTATGCTCGTACACGGTCGATATAGGAATGGATGACGTTCACGAGAGTGGTCTGCCCGCACCGTATCGCCTGGTGCAAGGCCCCGATGGTTGCCTCTTCCAGGAGGAAGGGTGCCTCGTCTGGCTGCTCACTCTTTGCTTGCTTCACAACCGGTCACTCGCAAAGGCTTGAAGGACATCGTGTTGGACACGTTTCTGACGCGTGCCTCGCACGTAGAATGTTGTCAGGAGTCATTTGTCGCACTGATGCCCAGCCATTCCGCTGAATTGAAGCGGCGCCGCTGATCGCAACGCCGGAATAGGAGCGCGGTGAAATCATCGCCCGACTGACCTTCGCTTAGATCACGATAATGGCTCTACGCCGCACCATTCTGCCAGGAATAATGCCATGGTCGCGGTGATGCGTTGCACAGAACCAAGGCTCACACATTCGTCCGCGCCATGAATGCCGCGCGATATGGGTCCGTAACACAAGGTCGGCACTCTGTCATAGAGCGCGTACACGCGAGCGTCCAAATAGCCAGCAGTCATGAAGCTTTCGAGTTGCTTGCCCGTCACGGTTTGATGGGATCGAGCCAGAGCGGCTTCGGCTTCGGAGCCTGGCTGCAGAATGCAGCCTTCAGCGTAAAAGCCGTTGAAAATGACGCGCGGCGGATTGTTCGCCAGAAACTTGTCGGTCCGCGCAAAACCGCCGACCGCCTTTTCAATCTCCTGCGCCGCGTCCTCCGCTCGCGTGCCTGGGTAGATCGCAATGCGGCAGTCCACGGTGCACCATGCCGGCACAGATGAGGCCCAGTCCCCGCCTTCAATACGGCCAATGTTCAAGTTGATCGGGTGCTCTTCGTGTTCGAAGTGCTCACGACCGGCTTTACGGTTATTCCATTCCGCCTCAAGCGTGCGGAGCGCTCCAATCACCCGATAGGCTGCATCGATCGCGTTCGCGCCCGCGGCCATTTCCCGGACGTGAACCGGATGTCCCTGAACATGAATCTGAAACCAGAGGACACCGACGTTGGCGCGCACAAGCTTTTCGTCTTCGGGCTCAGGGATCAGTACGGCGTCGGCCCGATAGCCGCGCAAATGAGTCATCAGCGCGCCATTACCGGTCGATTCCTCCTCAACCACCGACTGGAGGTACACCGTTGCGGCGGGCTGAAGACCGATCCGGTTTAGGGCTTTGAGCACAAAGAGGTTTGCGGCATGCCCCGCCTTCATATCTGCCGCACCACGCCCGAACAGCCAGTCTCCTTCGACGACGGGCTCGTAAGGGCGACGCGACCAAAGATATTCAGGACCGCTAGGCACCACATCCACGTGGGCCTGGAGAATCAGGCTTCGCCCGCTTTCGTGCGGCGGTCGATGAATGCCGACCACGATCGGCGCTTCGGAGTGTTCGCCGGAGAATTTTGATCCACCGGGATGACGCTCTATCGCGTCACGCTCCATGGCAAAGCGTTCCATGACCAGACCGTGGTCACGATAAGCGCGGAAAACAAAATCTTGAATCGCGTGCTCGGCGCCGCGAACGGACGGAAAGCTGACGAGCTTTTTGGTGAACTCAACCTGTTCGGTGAAGCCTTCGACAACCGAAGCCAGAATGCGGTCTCGCAGGGCAGGCTCGAGAGTCATGCACGTGCCTCGGAACGGAGCGTTTTTTAGCTGGCCAATTTTGGATAGTGTAACGCGTAAAGCTGAGTTTTCATTTCATTTCGTTGATCGCGCGCTCAATGAGGTGATTGTCCATTTCGTCTCCCACTAACTGACGCAAGCGCGCGCAGCTTCGAGATACTGTTTCGACTTGGGCGGTGTCACTAACGTGCCTGTGCCCTCGAAAGCGCCGCTTCGGCCTCTGCTACAAGCTGGCGTATGACCTCAGCCACTGGCAGAATTTCCGTAATGCCTCCCGCGGTCTGACCTGCAGTCAGCAGCGTTTCGTGCTGGCGGCCCGCCTGATGCGTTGACACGATATGTTTTCGCAAGCGGTCGCGATCACGCCGAGCCCCTTCGCGGTTGGCGCTCCATTCGTCCAAAAAGGCGGTGCGCAGCGAGCGGAGCACGGTTTGGAAGCCGACAGTGCCCGGCAGTGGCGAGATGTCATTGAGGACGTCAACTTTCCCTGCTTCTTCGGACGCCGCGTCGACTATCGCCTGCTTCCACTCGTCGGAAATGGGAGCTTCCTTTGTAGCTAGGAAGCGAGTGCCGAGATTGACCCCGACTGCACCGAGCATCAGCGCTGCTGCGATGCCGCGGCCATCGAATATCCCGCCAGCCGCAACTACCGGAATGGGTGCGACTGCATCCACCACCTGAGGCACCAACGCCATTGTGGAGATATTGCCTCCATAGCCGCCGGCCTCACCACCTTGCGCGATGATGACGTCGACGCCTCGTTCGGATGCCTGAATTGCCTGAGCGACTGTGGTGATCTGAACCATTACACGAGACCCAACGTCATGGGCCTGACGCACCAGGTCGCCAGGATCACCAAGGGCAAACGAAATTACTGCTGGCCGCGCCGCAAGAGTGTAGCGGAAAGCGTCCTCGTCAAGCGTGGGCGGAATGTGATTGACCGCGTAATGGCGGTTCGTCAGCTCTCTCACCACGTCGATGTCACGCCTGATAGCCGCGGTGGTGCGAAACAGGGATCCGATCCCGCCGAGTCCACCCTGATTGGATACCGCGGCTGCAAATTCTGCCGACGTGGCAGAGCCCATCGGGGCCAGAATAATGGGAACGTCGATTCCAAGAACGTCACACAAGGAAGTCTTCAGCATTGCATATTCCTGCCGTTAACGCGCAACTCGAAGGGCTACGATATCAAGAAAGAGGGAGAGCTGCTGCCGAGCGTGCTGCACCAGTCTTCACGATGCTGACGCGCGAACCCGCCCAATGGCTCAAGTGGCTGGTTGGATCCAAATTCTCCCAGAAAAGAAGTCCCACAGCCAAGTCCTGCTTGGTCGCATCTCGTTGAGAAGGTGGAAACACAAAAGACACGGCCTAGCTGACACGGTGCCCAGAGGAAGGTCAGCTAATGGAATGGTCCGGCCGTGCTCCTGCCCCGCCAACGATTGAAGCTGGCAAGGGGCGCCAAAGACAAGGAGCACGCCATGTCAGAGAAGCTCAACAGCGCGATCGCTGTGATTGGCATCGATATCGGCAAGAACTCGTTCCACGTTGTCGGCCTTGATGCCCGCGGCGCGATCGTGCTGCGGCA
>VBAB01000612.1 GCA_005888525.1 Alphaproteobacteria bacterium | reverse complement strand
CTCGCACAGGCGGACCGCCACGTCGACCAGGCTGCGCTCCAGATTGATCGACTTGTAGGTGGCCGAGATGCGCACATCGACATCGGGCTGCAGCCCCGTGAACCCGCGCAAGCGGGGAATGAGCCACAGCGAGGCGAAGCCATTGGTGGTCGTCACCGTGAGTTGGCGCGTGGCGCCGGCGCTGCGCAGCCGGTCCGTGACCTCCTGCAGGCGCTCCAGCAGCTCCGTGGCTGCGCGCTGCAGGATGCGGCCCTGCTCGGTCAGCACCAGCGCACGGTGCCGGCGCTCGAACAGGGCGACGCTCAGGTGCTCCTCCAGCGCGCGGATCTGCCGGCTGACGGCGGACTGCGTGATGAACAACTCCTCGGCCGCCTTGGTGAAGGAGAGGTTGCGTGCCGCCGCCTCGAAGCCCTGGATCAGGTCCAAAGGGGGGAGATTGAAGCGCCGCTTTTGCATTACACCTGCTCATGCATGAAATGAGAAATCATCGTTTGTGCCACGCACAATGCATCAGTATTCATTACACAGCAACCGAATCTGGACATCAGATCGGCAATTCTTAAATGCGCACAGTGCATGCAAAGGAGGCGATCATGCTGGCTCCTCTCCCTCTCGAGCCGATTTCGCTCGCGGCCCGCTCGGTGCATCGCATCGAGAATGCCAAGGGTATCCGCGTCTCGTGCGTCCGAGGCGTGGCCTGGATCACGCAGGAGCGCGACCCCCGCGACCTGATCCTGGCGGCGGGACAGTCGGTGGTGCTGGACCGGCGCGGGCTGGCGATCGCCTATGCCTTCAAGGATGCGGTGATCACGGTGGGCGCGGGTTGGCAGCTGCCCGCTCCCCGCAGCCTGCCGGTCGCCTCCGAGCCCGAGCGCGCCCGCGCCTGAGCGCACGCCGAGGGCCGCGCCATGACCTACCAGATCCATCGCTATCCGGCTGAGCTGATCGACGTGGTGCGCCTCGGCGACGGGGAGCGCGTCGTAATCCGCCCGGTGCTGCCGCAGGACGAGGACCTGACCACCGCCTTCTTCCGCAGCCTCTCGGCCCCGGCGCGCTACGACCGTTTCATGACCAGCCTGCGCGAGCTGCCGCCCGAGCTGATGCGGCGCTTCACGCAGGTCGACTATGCCGACCACCTGGCGCTCGTCGCCGAGGTGTTCTCTGGCGGCCGCGAGTCCGTGATCGCCGAGGCCCGCTATGTGCGCAGACCCAATTCGCTGGACGCGGAGTTCGCCGTTTCGGTGGCCGAGCCCTGGCAGGGCAAGAGGCTCGCGAGCCTGCTGCTGGGCAAGCTCGCCTGCCGCGCGGCCGCGATGGGCGTCCGCCGCATCGTCGGCGAGACGCTGGCAACCAATGCCAAGATGATCTCACTCGCGCGCAAGGCCGGCTTTACGATTCAGCCGAGCCCCGAGGTGCGTGGCCTGATGCTGCTGGAGATGGCGCTGCCCGGCAGCCAACCCTGCAACGACGCCGAGGCCTCCCCCTTGGCCGCGTAAATTCCCACCTGTCATCCCGGAATTTCGCGTAGCGAAATATCCGGGACCCAGGGTAACAAGCGGAGATCTTCTCAGCTCCTGGGTCCCGGATATTTCGCTGCCGCGAATTCCGGGATGACACCGTCACCTTCGCTCCCGCCACGCCCGCAAGGCGCGCGCAAGGCCGATCATGACGGCGGAGACGGCGCCGAGTGCGGCCGTGAGCAGCAAGACAAAGAACAGCACCGGCGCGAACGCCCATACCGCCAACGTGGCCAGGATGACGCTCGTGCCGATGAGCCAGAAGCGAAGCATGGTCACGGGACGCGGCGCGCGATGCGACGTCCCAGGTAGGCCCAGACCAGGCCGAACAGGAATTGCGCGGTGAAGATCCCTGAGCCGGATTGCCACATAGAGGAGTATCGAACCCGCCAGCGCCGCCGCAAAAGCCGCCACGGGGAGCTTCTGCCACTGGTCGGCGCTGCGACCCATCCAGAACGCCACGAGGATGACGGCTGGATTGAGCAGCGCGGTCAGAACTACATCCCTGAGGTCGACGGGCGTCATACGCGGGGATATCCGGGCCTCAGCGCGACTGGCCCTCGATCCTGTGGCGCAGCTTCTCCTCCTCGTACTGGATGAACCAGCCGATCATCTGCCGCCAGAGCGCCTCGCACAGGTCGGCCGGCACGCCCTTCTCGTCGGCGCGCGCGCGCACCTTGTCGATCACCTGCTGGTTGCGCCAGGGCACGTTGGCCTCCTGGCGCGCCTCGAGCTTGAGCTGCCAGGCCCGCTCCACATAGCCGAAGCGCTCGGCGATGGTGTCGACGAGGGCCTTGTCGACGCGGTCGATCTCGGCGCGAACCTCGGTCATGTCGCGACATTCCGCAGGGGGTCGGAGGGCCATGGCGGTCGATGTGCTCCTGGAGGAAGGCAAGTATCCCAGCGGGCTTACAAACTGGCGGCCGAGTTGGCAACTGCGCCCGTCTTGCGCTTGGCCGTTGCCGCTGGCGGCACGCACGCGGGCGGCAGCTGCTGCACCTTGCCCTCCGCCAGCAGCGCCTTGAGCCTGGCGCACTCCTGCGGCCCCGGCTCGCCCGACTGCCGCGGCACTTTCATGAGACGCGTCGTCATCTGCGCGTAGATATGGGGACGCTTCGTCTTGAAGCGATCGAGTTCTGCTAGCGGCCAATCGGTGATTTCGATGTCCATTTCCACCGGCCGGCCGAAGGTATTGTTGCCATGCCGCCAGGCATGGAGGTGCAGGTACCCGACGTTGACGATCTCGCCGGCCTGCAGCGTAAAGCTCGCATAGCTGGTGCGGTAGAGCTGCCCGCCGGCGTTGTCATCCACCGTCTTGACGCTGCCAGTCGCGCTCTGACAGCGATAGGCCAGCACATGGTACTCGCCGGGGTCCAGCTCGACCTCGGCCACCGCCGGCTCGGTGATGGAGCGCACGTTGGCGACCGTGATGCCCTGGTGGCGGCGGTAGCCGTCGCCCTCGCGCACGCCCAGCAGCACGGCGACGTTGATGCACGAGGGGCTCGCCGCGCCCACCCGCATGACCGCGACCGCCTTCTTGGTCTGGGTCAGGGACGCCGTGGAGAGGTCGTCGTCGACGCGCGAGGTCTGCGTGCAGGCCGCGATCAGCATGCAACCCGCCGCAGCAGCCAACCAAACCAGCGCATCCCCCCGCGCCATGACACCACCCACTCGTCCGAGCTCGCCACGATGATAGCTCGGCGGATGATGCGAACCAATACTATATCGGCTCGCTCTGCGAGATGACGGGTCGAACGTGTCGAGACTGGCGTCGCGGCTGGGATATATTGCGCGGATGTCTTAAGATGCGCCAACGGCAGGGCCCAACGAAAGAAGCGGAGCCGCGAAGCGCCATGAAGATCAAGCTGCACCACGTCAATCTATGCTCGACCAACGTGCCGGCGATGGACGAGTTCTATCGCACCGTGCTGGACCTGAAGCCGGAGCCGGGCCTGAACGACACCCGCACGCCCGGCGGCGGCTACCCCGGTAAGGTGGCCTTCGTCAGCGACGGCACCACGCAGCTGCATCTGGCGGAGAAGGACCTGGGCGTGAATTTCCGCACCGGCCAGGCCATCAACCCCGTCGAGCGCGGCCACATCGCCTTCCGCACCGACGACATCGATGCCTTCAAGCACCGGCTGAAGGAGAAGGGCATCCCCTACTCCGACTTCGGCACCTGGGCCATGAAAGGCTGGGAGCAGATCTTCTTCTACGACCCCGACGGCAACATCGTCGAGGTGCATCAGGTGCGGGAGTGAGGGGCACACTAAGCCCACCACCGCTCCGGCACGGCGAACCGCCCGGCCGCGTCCTCGATCACCTGGCCGGCGCGGAACAGGGTCGCCTCGTCGAAGGGGCGGCCGATCAGCTGCAGCCCGAGCGGTGTGCCCTCCGAGGAGAGCCCTGCCGGCACCGAGATGCCGGGCACGCCGGCCATGTTGGCCGTCACCGTGAAGATGTCGTTCAGGTACATCTGGATGGGATCGCCGCTCACCTCGCCGATGCCGAACGCCGGGCCGGGCGTGGTGGGGGTGAGCAGGACGTCCACCTTCTCGAAGGCCTCCGTAAAGTCGCGCAGGATGAGCGCGCGCACCTGCTGCGCCTTGATGTAATAGGCGTCGTAGTAGCCGGCTGAGAGCACATACGTGCCGATCAGCACGCGCCGACGCACCTCCGCGCCGAAGCCGGCCGCGCGCGTGGCCTCATAGGTGTCGATCAGGTCGTGACCCGGCTTGCGCAGGCCGTAGCGCACGCCGTCGTAGCGGGCGAGGTTGGAGGAGCATTCGGCCGGCGCCACGATGTAATAGGCCGGCAGCGCGAACTTGGTGTGAGGCAACGACACTTCGTGCACGGAAGCGCCGGCCGCCTTGAGCCAGGCGATGCCTTGCTGCCAGAGGTCCTCGATCTCCTTGGGGCTCCCGTCGATGCGGTACTCCTTGGGCACGCCGACCTTCAGCCCCTTGATACTCTGGCCGACGGCCGCCTCGTAGTCCGGCACCGGCGCTTCCACGCTGGTGGAGTCCTTGGGGTCCACGCTCGCCATGTGCCGCAGCATGATGGCCGCATCGCGCACGGTCTTGGCGATCGGCCCCGCCTGATCGAGCGAAGAGGCGAACGCCACGATGCCCCAGCGCGAGCAGCGCCCGTAGGTGGGCTTGATGCCGACGGTGCCGGTAATGGCGGCGGGCTGGCGGATGGAGCCGCCGGTGTCGGTGGCGGTGGCGGCGAGGCAGAGCTCGGCGGCGACCGCTGCGGACGAGCCGCCCGACGAGCCGCCCGGCACCAGTGCTACGTTGGAGCCCTTGCGCCGCCAGGGGCTGGAGACCGGCCCGAAGCAGCTCGTCTCGTTCGACGAGCCCATGGCGAACTCGTCGCAATTGAGCTTGCCCAGCATGACGGCGCCGGCGTCCCACAAGTTCTGCGTCACGGTCGACTCGTAGGTCGGCGTGAAATTGTCGAGGATGTTGGAGCCCGCCGTCGTGCGCACACCCTTGGTGCAGTAGAGGTCCTTGATGCCGACCGCCAAGCCCTCGAGCGGGCGTGCGTCGCCCTTGGCAAGGCGCGCATCGCTGAGCTTCGCCTGGGCCAAAGCGCGCTCCGGCGTCGCCAGCACATAGGCGTTGAGCGCCTTGTTGCCGGCCTCGATCGCAGCCAGGAACGCGCGCGCCAGCTCGGTCGAGGAAAACTGCTTGCGCCGCAGCCCCTCCCGCGCGTCGGCCAGGGTGAGTTTGGTGAGTTCGGTCACGGCCTTCATCTCCGCGGCAACCTGTCATCCCGGAATTCGCGCCAGCGAATATCCGGGACCCAGGAGCCGCGCAGCTCCATGTTGCTCTGGGTCCCGGCTCTCCGCGCTGTCGCGCTCCGGCCGGGATGACAGGTTGCGCTCACTCCACCACCTTCGGCACGACGAAGAAATGGTCCTCGCGTGCCGGCGCGTTGGCGACGATGTCGTCGGCGATGCCGCCGTCGGTCACCACGTCGGCGCGCTGCTTCAGGGTCATGGGCGTCACGCGTGTCATCGGCTCGACGTTCCTGGTGTCGACCTCGTCGAGCTGCTTGACCCAGTCGAGGATGCCGGACAGCTCACCCTCGAGCGCCTTGGCCTCCGCGTCCGTGACCTTGATGCGCGCCAGGCGCGCAATGCGACGCACGGTCTTCTCGTCGACCTGCATGGGTGCAGCCTCTTGCCTTGCGTGATGCCGGCGCACTCTTAGCTCTGTCGGGCGGCCGGCACAACGGCCCTACTCCGCGCGCAGCTTCATCTTGCTCAGGAACGGCCCCAGGATGTCCGAATAGTCGTCGGTCCACGGCTTCAGGCCGCCGTCGGCCAGCTCCGCCACGCCCTCGAACGCGCGGAACGGCTCGAGCGCCTCGCTCGTCTTGGCGAACAGGGCCACCGTCGACGTCGACTGCGCGTAGCTGCCGTCTGCCGTGTCGTCGGAGACGAGAATGCCGAACGCGCCGGGCAGCACCTTGATGGTGGCGCCCAGCACGGAATCGAGATCGAGATAGCGGTTGGAGATGTGCAGCAGCACGATGCCGTCGGGCTTGACCTTGTCGAGGTAGAGCCGCAGCGCCTCGGCGGTCATCAAATGCACCGGCACGGCGTCGGAGGAGAAGGCATCGACGATGATGATGTCGAAGCTGTCGTTGGCCTCTTTCGCCATGGTCAGACGCGCATCGCCGAGCACGATGTCCGTCTGCGGCTGGCAGTGCTCGAGGAAGGTGAAATAGCGCGGGTTCTTGGCGATGCCGATGATGACAGGGTCGATCTCGAAGAAGCGCCACGCCTCGCCTTCCTTGGAATGGCAGGCAAGCGAGCCGGCGCCGAGGCCGGTCACGCCGTAGCGCCCTTTCTTCTCGCCCAGCCTCTCGCGCACCTTGCCGATCGTGCGGGCGATGGGGCTGTTCTCGTAATAGTAGGTGGCGGGCGTCGGGTCGTCGACGGCATTGCCCTCATCGTCCCGGATGCGCTGCGCGCCGTGCAGTGTGGTGCCGTGGATCAGCGTGTGGTAGGCGCCATCGTCCGCCGTCTGCACGCGATAGACGCCGAAGTAGCTCCGCTGCGCGTCGCCGCGCTTGACGGCGGAGGGCAGCCACACGAGCGCGCAGAACAACAGCAGCGCCGCCATGAACTGGCGCGGCGGCCGGCGGAACTCGGCGAGCAGCACGACGATGAGAAGGGCGACGACAACAGGCGTCGACCCCCATTCTCCCACGTTGAGGCGCAGCTTCGTGACAGCCCATGGCAGCCAATAGATCGCCAGGATGCCGCCGGCGGCGATCAGCCAGAGCACCAGCACGTTCTGCTTGTCCTGGTCGGTCATTTCGCCCCCGCGCCACCGCTCGGGCACGGACACGACCCGCGCCGCCAGTGCGGTGATGCTGGCCGCGACGCGGCGCAGCGCCGCGGCGTCGAAGACCCCCGGCCGGCACGCCATGGAGAGCGCCAGCAGCAGCGGATACTCGAAGACCTCGCTGAAAATCTTCGGTGCGATGAGCGCCGCGGATAAGCCCCCGAGCGCACCCCCGAACGACATCCACAGATAGTACTCGGTGAGGTAGCGGGCCGCGGGCCGCGCCTCGTAGAGCGTGCGATGGGCCACCATGGCCGAGGTGAAGAACACCGCGACGCCGGTGGCCGCGGTGAGGAACCAGGTCTCGTGCTTGGTCTGCGAGAGCGCGAGCAGGGCCACGGCCACCGCGGCCAGATGCAGCCACAGCAGAGCCTCGCGAGGGATGAGCGGCTTTTCGCGGAATACCAGCACGAAGGTCAGCAGGTAGAGCGAGAGCGGCAGCACCCAGAGCAGCGGGGCGGAGGCGACATCGGTCGTGACGTGGGTGGTGAAGGCCGTGAGCAGCGCCGCGGGTACCAGCGCCAGGCCGATCCAGCCCAGCCGATCCATCCATTTCGGCGGAACGCCTGTGCCGACTTCGGCCTCGCCTCCTGCCG
>VBAB01000611.1 GCA_005888525.1 Alphaproteobacteria bacterium | reverse complement strand
GCCGTTCCAGTCTCGCGCTGACACCAGCGGCAATGGCACGCATGAACGATAAGCGGCTGTCCACTCAATCGATACCGCACCTGCCGACACGTACATCCACCTTCCATGTTTGTCCTCCATGTCTGCGTGCTCGCGGTCGCAATCACAGTTCCTTTTCGGCGAGTTGGCGGAACTCGTCGGGGACGGAACGGGACAATCCCAATGCCACCGATCCGTAGCCGACCGCTTCCCATCCGAAGCGACCACGGACTGCGTCGACAGCGCGGTCTGCCACCCAGCGCGCCATGCCTTTCTTCGAGCCCGGGAGACGACCTTCATCCTCAAATCCAAGCGGGAGCTCGAGCTGCACTACCGGGTCTTTCTCCAAATTGGACACCGAGATGGCCAACAGCGAGACAATCTTCTCGCCGGGATGCTTGACCAGAACGCCACGCACCAAATCCTCGGCGATCTCGGCAAGCATTGCCGTTGCCGAAACGGGCGCTGGCAGCGTTACGGAGCGAGTGACTGAGCGGAGATCGGCGAACCGCACGCGTACCGTTACCGTCCGGCCCGGGCGGGATTTGCCCCGCAGCCGCGTGCCGATCCTGTCCGCAAGATGGCGCAGGGTAGGCTGGAGGACTCGCGCTTCGGCAGGCGCCTTGCCAATCGCCGATTGCGCTCCGGCTGATTGCGCGCGACGGTTCGTCTTGATTTCCCGTGGATCGCGGTTCCACGCCAGCGCCGCCAACTTGTCTCCCAACGCATGGCCCAGCAACCGCTCCAGCCGGCGCCCGGGGATCGCCGCCAGCTGCCCAATCGTGAGCACACCCATCTCCGCCAACCGCACCTTGGTGACCGGGCCCACGCCCCACATCAAATCGACAGGCAGGTCGTGAAGGAACTCGAGCTCGGTTGCGGGATCGACGACGACCAGCCCGTCGGGCTTGGCTACTTGCGAGGCTATCTTGGCGAGGTGCTTGGTGCGCGCCACTCCCACGGAGATCGCAAGTCCCAGCTCCTCCCGTACTCGGCGCCGAATGGCTTTCGCAATTTGCGCTGGTGGACCAAAGAGACGTTCACACCCAGCGACATCGGCGAACGCCTCGTCAATGGAGAGCCGCTCAATGAGGGGCGTGAAATCCCCCATCACCTCGATGGCGGCGTCGCCCAGCCGTTCGTACTCCTTGAAGTTGCCACTGACGAAACACAGCTGCGGACAGAGT
>VBAB01000610.1 GCA_005888525.1 Alphaproteobacteria bacterium | reverse complement strand
GCCATCTCCTGCACCAGGCGAGCGAGTGGCAGGGCGAACTGTGGGGCAAGTCGGACCAGGTCGATCACAACCGCCAGATCGGCGTCGGCGCCGACAACAGCCGCAAGGGCCAGCGCCGCGAGCTGAAGGCCCCCGGCACGCACTACGAGTACAACGACGTACGCGTGAACCTGCTGGCGCTCTGCCTGCTGCGGCGCTTCGGCCGCGCGCTCCCCGATGTGCTGCGCGAGCGCGTGATGGATCCGATCGGCGCCTCCAAGACCTGGCAGTGGCACGGCTATCGAACGTCGTGGACGGAGGTGAAGGGACAGCGCGTACAATCGGTGTCGGGCGGCTCGCATTGGGGCGGCGGCATGCTCATCGGCGCGCGCGATCAGGCGCGCCTCGGCCTGCTGGTGGCGCGCGGCGGCCGCTGGGGGGATCGGCAGATCCTGCCCGCGGCGTGGATCAAGGACATGTTCACGCCGTCGCCGACCAATGCCAGCTACGGCTACCTGTGGTGGCTCAACCAGGGCGCCACCCGCCGGCCGAGCGCGCCGGCAACGAGCGTGTTCGCACTGGGTGCCGGCAGCAACATCATCTGGATCGACCCCGACCACGACCTCGTCACCGTGCTGCGCTGGATCGACGGCACGGCGGTGGGCGGGTTCATCGAGAGGCTGATGGCGGCGGTGGGGTAGCGCTGCTGTTCCCTCTCCCCATGCCTCTTTTGCATGGGGAGAGGGAGAAGACTCAGCCCTTGATGGGGGCGTTCTTGTCGAGGGAGCGGAGGATCTCGTCGCGGCCGAGGTCGGGCACCTCGAACAGGACGCGGTCGATGCCGGCCTCACGATAGGGCGCGAGCTTGGCGGCATCGGCCGGTGCGGCGAACACGGTGATCGAGAGCGACTTGGGATCACGCCCCGCCGCGGTGGCCGCCTTTTTCAGGCGCTCCATCGCGGTCTTGGGCTCGAAGCCGCCGCGCGCGCGGGGGAACCAGCCGTCGCAGAACTCCACCACGCGCTTCAAGGTGTGGTCGCTCTCGCCGCCGAGGAAGAGCGGGGGATGCGGCCGCTGCTTGGGCTTGGGGTAGGACCAGACCTTGTCGAAGTTGACGAATGCCCCATGGAACTCGGCTTCCTCCTTGGTCCACAGCTCCTTCATGGCGAGCGCGCGCTCGCGCAGCAGCTTGAAGCGGGTGTCGTATTTGGCGCCGTGGTTCTCCATCTCCTCCACGTTCCAGCCGCCACCCATGGCGAGGATGAAGCGCCCACCCGACAGCTGGTCGAGGCTCGCCACCGACTTGGCGGTGACGATCGGATCGTGCTGCGGGATCAGGCAGATGCCGGTACCGAGCTTGAGCTTCTTGGTGGCAGCGGCCGCAAAGGACAGCGCCACGAACGGATCGTGCGTATGCTTGTAGCGCTTGGGCAGCTCGCCCCCGCCCGGAAACGGCGAGCGCCGGCTGACGGGGATGTGCGTGTGCTCGCACACGAAGAGCGACTCGAAGCCACGCTGCTCGAGCGCACCCGCCAGCTCGGCGATGTTGATGCCGTAGTCGGTCGGAAAGTAGTAGACGCCAACCTTCATGATGCTTCCTCCACATACGCGCCGAGCCGCTCACGGTGGCGGCCGGGATCTCACGCGGTGCTGCTGAATTTCTAGCATGCATCGGTGCCCCTGTCGCCGCCGCGGCATGCGCTCGACTGGAGCTTGTCAAACGCTAACCTGGGGTGTCATCCCGGCGCTTGTCGCCGGGATCCATCGAGCCGCTCGTTTCCGAGCCCACGGATGGCTGGATACCGGGGACAAGCCCCGGTATGACAACGTCGAGGTTGCCCCAGCTGGTCACACGGGCGATGCGGAGGGCGATCACGGGGAGGTGGGCGATCTGCATGGCGGCGAGTTGTGGGTAGCGGGAGCGGAGGAGAGCCTGGGCGTCGTCGTGCTCCGTCCCGGCATCAAGGATCTCGGCCTGGCCGCGCAGCATGACCCAGCCCAGCCGGGTCCAGTCCTCGTCGTAGCGGTCGACAACGACGGCGACGGCGGGGTTCTCGGCGATATTCTGCACGCGCTTGAGCGCCGTGGCGGGAGCGCGCTTCGGCTTGGCGTCGATCGTGATGTAGAGCGTGCTCTCGTGCAGCGCGAAGCACACCGGCACGACCTGGGGCACGGCGCGAGCGTCGGCGGTGGCGAGGTGCGCCACCCGTCGCTCGGCCAGGAAGCGGCGCTCGCGGTCGGACAGCATGGGCACCTGTTCGGCTCGCCTCACCTCACGCCGAGGGTGCCGGCGGGCAGGTCAGGAACGCGTGGATGATGTGCCAGAGCCGTTGGCGGTGGCTGCCGATCATGCCGCCGCCGTGCGTCATGCCCTGCACGAAGACGAAGGACTTGTCCTTTGACGCGAGCGTGCGGAAGAATCGGAAGAGCTCCTCGTCACTGGCGTTGCCATCGTGCTCGGGGCGCACCAGGCAGGTCGGGCAGGCGAGGCGCGTGGGATCGACCATCGGCATGTTAACCGCCATGTCGAGGTAGGTGCCGCTCGGCACGCTGTCGCCGAATTTCAGCTCGTAGTCGGCCAGCGCTTTGACGAGTGCCGGATCGGCCTTGCCGGCGACGTCGCGGTCGAAAATGTTCTGCACCTGCGCCATGCCGAAGGGGCGGCGAGGGTTGGCCCGGTAGAAATCCGCCTGCTTGCGGCGGCGCTCGATCTCGGGCGCGTTCTCTCCCGTATAGGTGAAGGCGTGCAGGATGAGCCGCTCGACGCGCTTGGGCTCGGCGACGGCGAACGCGCCGGCGCGGATGGCGCCCGAGGACTCCCCGAACATGAGCACCGAGGCCTTGCCGGTGACCTTCTCGACGACGGGCAGGGCGGCCTTCAGGTCTTCCACGCCGGTCTGGATGCCCGAATTGCCGGC
>VBAB01000609.1 GCA_005888525.1 Alphaproteobacteria bacterium | reverse complement strand
GCTTGGGCTGGCGCATGCGCAGCTCGATCGGCGTGCCCAAGTACTCGGTCTCCTCCTGGACCTCGCCCAGCAGCTCTCCGACGTTGGCAGGCGCGACCTCCTCCCCCCCGTCGCCCTTGGCGAAGGCTAGATAGTCCTCCAGCATGTGCTGCATCTCATTGACGTCGTTCTTGAGCGCCTGGATCTCCGGGCTCTCGCGCAACAGGGCAAGCTCCAGCTTGAAGCGCGTCAGCACCGTCCTCAGGTCGTGGCTGACACCGGCCAGCATGGTCGTGCGCTGCTCGACGTGATGCCGGATGCGCTCGCGCATCTCCAGGAAAGCCTGCGCCGCCTGCCGCACCTCGCGCGCCCCGCGCGGCCTGAAGTCGGGCGGGACGGGCCGACCCTTGCCGAAGGCGTCGGCGGCCTCGGCAAGCCGCAGCACGGGTCGGATCTGGTTGCGCAGGAACAGGATCGCCACGGTCAGAAGAACGACCGAGGTGCCCACCATCCAGATCAGGAATATGTGCGAGTTCGACGCGTAGGCCTGGCCGCGTGGGGCCACGAACCGCAGGATGGCCTGATCGAGCTTGACGCGGATCTCCACGTGCCGCGACTGGCCGACCGTGTCGATCCAGAAGGGGCGTTTAACTTGCGCTCGGATCTCGTCGGAGAGTGCGCGGTCGAGCAGATCGAAGAACGGCTTGGGCTGAGGCGTCGGCAGGTTCCCGGACGGCAGCACCGCCACCGACAAACCAAACCTGTTCTGGCCGATATCGATGAGCTGTGCGATGTCGTCCTTGCCGGTGCTCGACTCGTACATGTCGACGAGTGCCGCCATGTCCCGCGCCATGCCCTCCGAGAGCCGACGCGTCACCTGGCTCCAGTGACGCTCCATGAAGGTGAAGGCCACCACGCTCTCCAGCAGCACAATCGGCGCAATGATGATGATGAGGGCGCGTGCATAGAGGCCCTTGGGAGCCAACTCGCCGAAGGCGCGCAATAGGCGCGCCAATGCGATCCGCGGCCAGCTGTTCTCGCCGACGAGCTTGCGCCAGCTTTCGGGGTTCGGTGCGAGCATGGTCGTGTTGTCAGTCCCCGCCGACGGCCTTCAATCGGTGTGGAGTATATACCCCTTCCCTCTGACGGTTTGCAGGTAGACGGGACTGGCGGGATCGGTCTCGATCTTGCGCCGGAGCCGGTTGATCTGCACGTCGATGGCACGTTCGCTTCCGCTCGAATCGTCGCTCGCCAGCTCGTGGCGTGCGATCGGAGTTCCCGGCCGCTGGGCGAACAGGCGCAACAGGTCCCGCTCCCGCTCGGTGAGCTTGATCGTCTCATCCTTGCGCTTGAGCTCGCCGCGCCCCACGTGGAACGTGTAATCGCCCATCTTGATCTCGTCCCTGGGCCCCGAGGGACCGCGGCCGCGCTTGAGGATGTTCTGCAGCCGCAGCAGCAACTCGCGCGGCTCGAACGGCTTTGCCATATAGTCGTCGACGCCGGTCTCGAGACCCTCGATGCGCTGCTCCGGCTCGACCTGCGCGGTCAGCAGGCAGATGGGGATGCTGGATATCGACTTCAGGTCGCGGGCGAGCTCGAGACCGCTTTCACCGGGCATCATCACGTCCAGGATGACGACGTCGAACGCGAGGCCGCGCATAGCGGCGCGCGCGCTCGCCGCATCGGTGGCCGTCGTAACGCGAAAACCTTGCTCGAACAGGTAGCGGGCGAGCAGATCGCGAATGCGCTGGTCGTCGTCGACGACCAGAATGTGCGCGGCATTGTCGGGCAGCGTGTCCATGCTCACCCACTTCGGGCTATCATTAGCTGCGGCTTGCGGCGATGGCTTCGATCGGCCCGGGCAGCAGCGCTTCGACCAGCGCGCGCTCCTCCCTGGTTATCATGTTGAACAGGAAGCGAGCCGTCACACCATCGCTGCCGACACCCGCGTGGGCCAAGGCTTGTCCCACGCGCTTGGCTTGCAGGGTATCGAGGCGTCGGGCGAGGGCTACTCCCTTCTCGGTCGCATGCAGCCGCCGCTGACGGCGATCGCGCTCGCCGGCCTTCTGCACGATCCACCCCTGATCCACGAGCTGCTTGAGGACGCGGGCCAGGCTCTGCTTCGTGATCTTCAGGATCTCCAGCAGGTCGGCAACGCGAAGGCCGGGATGGCGATTGACGAAATGCAGCACGCGGTGATGCGCGCGTCCGAGGCCGAACTCGGCCAGCGCCGCATCCGCCTCCCGGGTGAAGTCACGGTAGGCGAAGAACAGCAGCTCGACGAAGGTGATGAGTTGAGGATCGGTGCCAGCTGCCGGCGACCTGCCCGAGCTTTGATCAACCGGCGCCCGATGCCTGCTCAAGAGCTCGGAAGTTATGTCAGCCATGTTGACTTATTTGGCCCCGATTGTTAGTGCTGGCAAGACATTTTAAGGGCTCAGGCGCCGGGCTGCCGAGCGTGTGCGGCGCTTCAGGTAGCCCGCAAATTGGGCAATTTGCCGATTGGCATGAGGTACGGGGCCGGCGAGCATGTCTCGCAAGGCACCCCGTTGAGGCCCGGCTTCGATCCCGGAGGAGACAGCGCATGGCCGACTTGGTCCCCTACCATGACCGCGATGGGTTCATTTGGTTCGACGGCAAGCTCGTGCCCTGGCGCGAGGCGAGCTTGCATGTGCTGAGCCATGCCCTGCACTACGCGAGCGCGGTCTTCGAAGGGGAACGGGCCTACGGCGGCGAGATCTTCGAGCTGACCCAACACAGCCAGCGGCTCTACGACGGCGCCAAGACGCTGGACTTCACCATTCCTTACGGCGTGGCGGAGATCGATCAGGCCTGCCGCGACACGGTCAAAGCCAACAAGCTCACCGATTGCTACGTGCGGCCGATCGCCTGGCGCGGCAGCGAGATGATGGGCGTCTCCGCGCA
>VBAB01000651.1 GCA_005888525.1 Alphaproteobacteria bacterium | reverse complement strand
TTTGCCGGGCGATACACGCGGGCCGGAACGGGCCCTGCTCCCGTCGGAATGATCAGGTCCGCGACTGCGGCCGGCTGCGGCAGCGGCACCTCCTTGCGTGAATCTGTCAGTGCCACGAGCTCGGCGCGTGCGCGCTGCGGCGTGAGATTCGCCGCGTCCCTCAGCGGCAGCAGGGGGAGAATCTTCTCGATATCCGGGTCGACACGTCCGGCCATGGGCACCCCCAACCAAAGGTAGGAAGCGGTAGCTTAGCAACCGCGCACCGATCGTGCGAGCGTCTCCGCACGCGGCAGCGTGGCGCCATCCTAGACAGCCGTAGTGCGAGACTAGCGCAGCGCGACACCGCCTTCGCCGACCACAATAAAGGGCGCCCAGTAGCTGGGCCGCTTACCCTCCTCAATGAGGGAGAGCATGGCCCGCCGGAAGGCCTCTGCCCGCCCCAGATTCGGGGTGGCAGCCATCATGGCAAACGTCTTGGTGGTCAGCTCGGTCGCGGCCCTGGAATAGACAGCCCAGTGCGACACGAGCAGCGCGCGGGCGCCGGCATAAAAGAAGGCGCGCGCGAGCCCCGATAGGGCTTCCGCACCTTCGGTGCTGCCGGCAGCCGTATTGCAGGCCGAAAGTACCACCCAATCCGCATTGAGTTTCAGCGTCGCGATCTCGGAGGCCGTCAGCAGGCCGTCATCGGCTTCCGTGGGAACGTCCGGCGGGGTGAGCACGAGTGCCGGCTCTGCCAGCCCGGAAAGATCGCCCGCCACCAGCGCGTGAGTGGCGAAGTGCACGATGCGATAGTCGCTGAGCGCGGTCGCCTTGACCAGTGACTCCGAGGCAGCCTTGCGCAGGTTGATGGCATCGGACGAGGCCCCCAGGACCTTGCCTATGGTGCGAAGCTCTTCGGCCGTATCGGGCAGCGGGGTGAGCTCACGTACGGCCCGGATATCGGCAAGACCATTACGATAGAAGCCCGCCGGGGTCGTAGCCTGGCGCTTGCGACCGCTGCGCTGTCGCTCGGCCGGATCGGGCCCCTCCAGCACGGGATCGCCAACGCCGAAGAATGGCCGCGAAGCGCTTACGCTGCCAGCGAGGTTGCGCAGGGCACTCAACGAGGGCACCGACGGCAGCACGCTCAGCGCATATCCTCGAATGAGCCATGCGACGTCGCGCAGCGCCTCCGGGCCTCGGGGCGGCGGCTCGGTGATGAGCACCTGGAACGGCAAGCTCGTCAGCGGGCCAGTCGGTACCACGATCAGGTGTCGCTTGCCCGCGAACACCCCTTCGAGCGAGCCCAACGTGCGCCTGTAGAGGGCGCGCGCGCTCCAGATCGAATCCCTGCACGACGCCGGCCCTGCTGCCCGTTGCCCCCTCTGCGTCTTGCTGGGCCAACGGGTCGAGGCCATTGCGCAAAGCCAACACCTCCTTGGCCATCTCCTCGTTGCCGAAGTCGATTTGGGCCCAGCCCGTACGCTCTCGCGTTACCACCCACAGGAAGCTCTTGGCGGAGCCGACCAGGATGGCAACGAGCGCCTCATCGGGCTTGAGCAAGGCCTGCGTTTCCGCAACCGACAGCGGCCTCGGATCGGCGAGTGCAGCGTAGGTGGGGAAGGCAGCCACGATATGCGCGCGCGCTTGTCTGACCTCCGTCTCCGAGCGATCGATGTCGTTGCGGAGCGCGGTGCGGCGTGCCGTGAATTGGGCGTAGCCGGGCAGCAATTTCTCTGCCGCCTCCATGCGCTTGTGGATGGCCATGACCTCATCGGCACCCACCGATGTCGCCTTGGACAGCTCGCCGAGCTCCTTGGCGATCGTCTCACGCTCACGGTCGGCGGCCTCACAGCCGGCCTTCTTCGGGCCGGATGGGCAGCGTTGCGACAGCGCTTGCAATCTCTCGACCAGCTCTCTCTGCCGCTTGATCGTCGGCGCCTGGTCGCGGCTGCGGGCGATGCTGGCAGCGCGGAACTGTTCCGACAGGGCGTTGTATGCCGGATCGGCTCGCTGCGTCGCACTCCAACCGGCGAGCAGCCTGTTATCGTCGGCGTGCAGCCGCAGGATGCGCTCCGACAGGTCCTGGACCTTGCGAATGCCTCGGCCGAGGTCAGTCTCGCCGGCACCAATGCGCGCGGTCATCTTCGCAAGCGCCGAAGCCGCCGAAGTGTTCCACGCCCGCTGCCCCGCGACGAAGGTCTCTTCGAACAGGGCGCTCCGATCGGCGGCGGACCGGTCGCTCATCTGCCAGGCGGCGCGGCACAACCCGATGAAAGTATCGCGAGACCGCCTGATCTCGTCCTCGACGATCGATTTGACGATGGTCTGCGAGGTGTCCTGCCCGGTCATCAGCCGGATCGCCTGGCGATAGGAGGCGAGAGCCGCCGACCAGTTGCCGCGCGCAAGGCTGACGTCGCCCAGGTTGGAATGCCCGCTGGCGGAAAAGGCGTGATCGGGTCCGATCAGGTCCTGCCTGATCTTGAGCACACGCCGGAACAGGGGCTCTGCGGCATCCGGCTGCCCTAGCTTGATGTAAACGGCACCGAGGCTTTCCAGCGCCTGGGCCACGCCGGCGCTTTCGGGCCCGTACACCTTCTCCCGAATGCGCACGGACTCGGCGTAATATTTTTGCGCGGCCACCAGATTGCCGGCCTTCTCGGCGACGAGCCCAAGAGATGTGTATTGGACGAGGGTCTGCTCGTGCTCG